>MNUQ01000010.1:19370-29903 GCA_001871085.1 Desulfovibrionaceae bacterium CG1_02_65_16 | reverse complement strand
CGGGCCCGGCGCGTCGAAGCAGATGACCATGCGTGACACGGCCGGATTTTCGGTCTCGCCGCTGGAGATGCTGCGGATGTTGAGCCCGCGGCTTTTGAATTCCTCGGCCATTTCAGCAAGCACGCCGCTGCGGTTGTCCACCAGGGCGGAGATTGTGTGTTTCATGCTGGGGCGCTCCTTTGCGTCAGGCCGGGTGTGGCCGGCGATTCACACGGGTTGCGCCATTCTACATGGAAGATGTGGCGATGCAAAGCGTTGCGAAGGGCGCGGACCTTGCCTTTGCGCAGTGCCCAGGGTAAGGAGGAGCATGGATTATAAGAAGCCCAACCGCGTAGTCGCCTGCGTGGGGAACCGCATATGAAGGTGCGCTGCTGGGGCGCGCGCGGCTCCATTCCCGTCTCCGGCCGGGAGTATGTCCGCTACGGCGGCGACACGGCCTGCCTGGAGATCCAGAGCCGTGGCGGCGCTGTGCTCATCCTCGACGCGGGCACTGGAATCCGCGCGCTTGGCGTGGATCTCGCGCGGCGGGGCTGTGCGGACATGACGCTTTTGTTCAGCCACTTCCACTGGGATCACATCCAGGGGCTTCCGTTTTTCAAACCGCTGTACAGTCCGGCCACGCGGCTGGCCCTGGGCGGCAGGCGCGGCGCCAGGCGTGACGTGCCCCGCATGCTCGCCAGGACCTTTCACCCGCCGCTGTTCCCGGTGCCCTTCGCCAAGCTGCCCGCTCAACTCACTGCCGCCGGGTTCGAAAACGATGTCCTGCGCGTGGATAGCCTCGTCATCCGGCGCACGGCCCTTTCGCATCCGAACCTCGGTGCGGGCTTCCGCATTGAGGAGGACGGCGCGAGCCTTGTGTACCTTACGGACAACGAGCTTTCGCTGCGTCACAAGGGCGGCGGGACATTTGAGGACTATGTGGCGTTTTGCCGCGGCGCGGACCTGCTCATCCATGATGCCGAGTACACGCCTGAGGAATACCCGCAGCGCCGGGGCTGGGGACACTCGCACTTCGCGGACGCCGCCCATTTGGCTCGCGCCGCGGACGTGAGGACGCTGGGGCTGTTTCACCACAATCAGGAGCGCGACGACGACGCGCTGGACGCACTGCTTGGGCGCTGCCGCGACCTGCTTGCCGAGCCGGGCGATCCGTGCTGCGTGGCCCTCTCCCAGGGGTGGGAGACGGAGCTTGCCGGCCCTGGCGCCGGCGGGCGCGCAACAGCCTGCGGCACTTGATTTCTCCCCCCATACGTGCAACACCTTCACCTGCCGCATGAGGCGGCTTTCGCCCAGCCCCCCCCAGGGCGTGACGGAACCGGCACAACATGGAGGAAAGATGCGCGCGCTTATCGTGGACGACGATTTTTACAGCCGCATCACATTGCACGACATGCTCCGGGCCGTGGCCGAATGCCACATCGCCGTCAATGGCGAGGAAGCCGTGGATGCGTTCAAACGGGCGCTGGAGACCGGGCGGCCGTACAATCTCGTTTGCATGGACCTGGTGATGCCCGAGATGGATGGTCAGCAGGCCCTGCGCGAAATGCGCGCCCTTGAAGAAGAACGCGGCGTGGGCACAGCCGGCCGCTGCTCCATTTTTGTGGTGAGCATGGTTGAGGACAATCGGGAGACCAACGAGGCCTTTTTCCTCGGCGGGGCGGACTGTTATTTGGTCAAGCCCATAGAGGAGGCCAAGCTTATGGCCGAACTGCGCGACCACGGGCTTCTGGACTGACGCCGCTGCGGCGTTTGAGTTTCGCGCAAAAGTCGGCTACAGCAGGCCGCGCCGGGCGGCGTTGCGCGCTTGGCAGGATGGAGCATGAGTCAGATTCTCGGCATCAAGTTCAGCGACCATGGCCCGGTGTGCTACTTCGCCTCCGGGTTGTATGTGTTGCGCATTGGCCAGTGCGTGCTGGTGGAAACCGACCAGGGGCTCGCCCTTGGGCGTGTGGCCACAGTGGCCGCGCCGGAAACCGCCGCGCTCAGCGGCCCCGAGGGGGCCGTGGGACCTGATGATGGGGCCGGGCGGCTCGAAGAAAGCGAAACGCCCGAAACATCCGGCGTGGCCGAGGCGTCTGTTTCGCCAGTAGCGGCAGCCGCAACCCCAGCAGAACCCGCGCCTTTTGAATTTTCCCTTGGCATCGCCGAATGGGGGGGCATGGAGGCCGCCGCCGCGCCGGGAGCGCCCGCGCCGGCCATGCCCGGGCTCTCCCCGGAAAACAGCGCCCAGGGCTCCGTGGACGGCTTTGAAGCAAGCTCCGAAGGGACCGCCACGCCGCATGCGCCTCTTTTTGTGGCCGAGCAGGCCGGCGCGCAGCCTGTGCCGCATAGTCTGACGGGACTCCAGCTCATTCACCGCCTGGCCACCGAGGAGGACCTCTCCGCCCACGAGGAGAACCGCCACCTTGCGCGGCGGGCCTTCACCTTCTGCCGCAGCTGCATCAGCGCGCAGAGCCTGGATATGAAGCTTGTGGACGTGGAGGTGCTGCACGACCGCAGCAAGATCATCTTCTTTTTCACCGCGCCCAACCGTATTGACTTTCGGGAGCTCATCAAGAGCCTGGTGCGCGAGTTTCACACGCGCATTGAACTGCGGCAGATTGGCGTGCGTCACGAGACGCAGATGATCGGGGCCATTGGCAACTGTGGGCAGGTGTGCTGCTGCCGGCGCTTTTTGCGCAAGTTCGCCCCCGTCACCATCAAAATGGCCAAAGAGCAGAATCTGTTCCTCAACCCGGCCAAGATATCCGGCATCTGCGGGCGGCTGTTGTGCTGCCTGAGCTACGAGCAGAAAGGCTACGAGGAGTTCCACAAGCAGTGCCCCAAGATTGGCAAGCGCGTGCAGACGCCGCTGGGCAACGTGAAAGTGCTGCGTGCAAATTTCTTCAAGAAATCCATATCGGTGTGGATTGAGGATGAGGGCGAGCGCGAGTTCACCCTGGAAGAGTGGAAGGATATGCTGAACCGCCAGCCCGGCGATGCGCCGCTTCCCGCGCCCGTGCAGGAGGGCGTTTCGGCCCGGCCAGGGCGTTCGCGTCCGTCCACCGGCCGTCCCACGCGTCCGGACCGCGCACCCCGCGCCGAGCGCTCCGAAAAGGCCGAACGACCCGAGCGTCCCGAACGGTCTGAGCGCCAGGGCCAGCCGGAGAAGATGGATAGACCTGACAGACCAGACAGGCCCGTCAGGCCCGGCCGGACCGGACAGTCCGATCGTCCGCCGCGTCCGCCCCGGGCGGAGCGCCCCGCGCCCATCGAGGGCGAGGTTCCGCCAGCGGCGGCGGCCGGGGAGCCCCGCGCCGAATCCGCCGAGGGTGAAGGCCGCGAGCGTCACAGACCCCGGCGCAAACGCCGCAAAAGCAGAGGCCCCAAGCCTGAATAGCCGCGCCGCCGCTGCGTCGCATGAAACTTTGGCCTTAGAGCGCCGGACGGAGGCATGTCGCTTTCGTCCGGCAAACGCTTCAAGGAGTAGACACTTGAGCCGCTTTTTTGTCACCACCCCCATTTTTTATGTCAACGCCAAGCCCCACCTTGGCCACGCCTTCACCACCATTCTGGCCGACTCCGTGTCGCGTTTCCACGCGCTCATGGGCGAGGAGACGTACTTCCTCACCGGCACGGACGAGCACGGCGACAAGATCGCCAAGGCCTCCGAGGCGGCGGGGCAGTCGCCCAAGGAATACGCCGACCAGATCAGCGGGCTGTTCCGCGCCCTGGCGCCCATGCTGGGGGCCAAGCCCAATCAGTTCATCCGCACCACCGATGCCGACCACATCAAGACGGTGCAGAAGGTGCTGCAAAAGGTGTACGAGGCGGGCGACATTTATTTTGGCGAATACGGCGGGCATTACTGCTTCGGCTGCGAGCGCTTTTACACCGAGAAAGAGCTTGTGGACGGCATGTGCCCGGACCACAAGACCAAGCCGGAATATATTTCGGAGAAGAATTATTTTTTCCGCATGTCCAAGTACCAGAAATGGCTCATTGAATACATCAATGAACATCCGGAGTTCATCCGCCCCGCGCGCTACCGCAACGAGGTTCTGAGCCTGCTTGAGTCGGGCGCGCTGGAGGATTTGTGCATCTCGCGCCCCAAGAGCCGCCTCACCTGGGGCATCGAGCTGCCGTTCGACCCGGATTTTGTGTGCTACGTGTGGTTCGATGCGTTGCTCAACTACGTGAGCGCGCTGAACTATCCGCGCGGCGAGCGCTTCAAGAAGTTCTGGCCGGTGGCCAACCACATTGTCGCCAAGGACATCCTGAAACCCCACGCCGTGTTCTGGCCCACCATGCTCAAGGCCGCGGGTCTGCAACCGTATCAGTCCCTCAACGTCCACGGCTACTGGCTTGTGCGCGACACCAAGATGTCGAAATCCATCGGCAATGTGGTGGAGCCCAAGCGCATGGTGGATACCTACGGCGTATCGGCCTTCCGCTATTTTCTGCTGCGCGAAATGGCCTTCGGGTCCGACGCCTCCTTCACCGAGGATGCGCTTGTGGGCAGGCTGAACGCCGACCTCGCCAACGACCTGGGCAATCTTTTCAACCGCGCCCTGGCCATGACGCACAAGTATTTCGATGGCAAAGTGCCCAGCCCGGACAAGGAGTTCCAGGAGGACGCCGAGTTGAAGCACCTTGGGCTGGAGGCCATGCAGGGCTTTCAGGCCAACTTCGGCGAATTCCGCACTTCCCGCGCCTTGGAATCGTTGTGGGATCTTGTGCGCGCCCTCAACAAATACATTGACCAGACCGCGCCCTGGACCCTGTACAAGAACAAGCAAACCGCGCGGCTAGGCACCGTCATGTACGTGGTGCTGGAGCACATGCGCAAGGTGGCCGTGCACTTGTGGCCCGTTATGCCCGAGGCCAGCGAGAAAATGCTTGCGCAGTTGGGCATGCCCTTTGAGTTGGAGAAGGTGATGCTGCCCAAGGAGCCGGAAGTGTGGGGCGTGCTTGAGTCCGGGGTTGCCGTGGCCCCCACGTCCAATCTCTTCCCCCGCGTGGAGCTGCCCGAGCCCGCGCCAGCCGCCCGCAAGGAGCCCGTCGCCGAGGCCACAAAGACCGGCGCGTCCGGCGAAAAGGCCGAGAAGACCACGCCCAAGGCGGCTGCGGCCGCCGCGCCCGCCGGCCCGGCCGGGAGCGTTGAGTTCGCGGACTTCCAGAAGCTGGATCTGCGCGTGGGCACCGTGCTTTCCGCCGCCAAGCACCCGGACGCCGACAAGCTGCTTGTGGTGCAGGTGGCCCTGGGCGAGCCGGAGCCCCGTCAGATTGTGGCCGGTTTGGCCGACCGCTTCAGCCCCGAGGAATTGACGGGCAAGCAGGTGGTGGTTGTGGCCAACCTTGCCCCGCGCAAGCTGCGCGGCCTGGTCAGCCAGGGCATGATTCTGGTGGCCAAGGACGCCGAGGTGACCCGCCTGCTCACGGCCGCCGGCATGGTCGACGACGGCGGCAAGGTGGCTTAAGCCCGCCGCCCCGGCCCAGCAACAAATCGCGCCTGCCGGGGCCGCGCGGCTCCCCGCTCGCGCCCGGAGGTTTTCGGCCATGCGCCGCAGCATTCCGCTTTATCAGGTCGACGCGTTCGCGGACGCGGTGTTTTCCGGCAATCCGGCCGCCGTGGTGCCATTGGCGTCCTGGCTGCCGGATGAAACGCTGCTGGCCATAGCGGCGGAGAACAACCTCTCGGAAACGGCGTTTTTTGTGCCCCTCCCCATTGCGTCGGGGGGCGGCTATCACCTGCGCTGGTTCACTCCCACCTTTGAAATCGACCTGTGCGGCCACGCCACCCTGGCTACTGCCTGGGTGCTTTTCAACGAGCTGGGCTTCGCTGAACCGCGCCTGCGCTTCGCATCCAAGAGCGGGCCGCTTTTTGTGGAGCGCGAGGCCGACCTGCTGGTGCTGGATTTCCCCTCCTGGCCGCCCAAGCGCGTCGAGGTGACGCCGCTCATGGAGCGGGCCTTCGGGGCGCGTCCGCTGGAGGCCTGGGCCGGGCGCGATTTGCTGTGCGTCTTCGCCGACGAGGATGTGGTGCGCCACATGCGCCCTGATCATGCGGCCTTCCACGAGATGGCGTATGTGTGCAACATCGCCAGCGCCCAGGCGCGCCCCGGCGGTGAGTTCGACATCGTGTCCCGCGTGTTCTGCCCGGAGGTGGGCGTCCCGGAGGATCCGGTGACCGGCTCGGCGCACAGTCTGCTGACGCCATTCTGGACGGAGCGGCTGGGCAAAGCGGAGCTGCGCTCCTATCAGGCCTCGGCGCGGGGCGGGCGGCTGTTCTGCCGGCTCGCGGGCGACAGGGTGCGCATTGCCGGGCGTGCGGCGCTGTATCTGCGCGGAACGCTGGAGCTGCCGGAGTGAGCGCGGACGCTGTTGAGAAGGCGGCGGACTAGATGGACAGCCTGTTCGTCGCGGTGGCCTGCCTGCTCATGGGCGTTTTGTTGCGTAAGCTGGGCCGGCTGCCTCAAGGAGCGGACCGCACCGTCTCCGGCGTGGTCATTCAGCTCTCCGCGCCGCCAATCTCCTTTCTGGCCGCGCGCACCATGCCGATTTCTCCGGAGATGCTGCTGCCGGCCAGCATGGCCTGGGTGCTGTTCGCCGGGGGCTTCGCCTTCTTCGGCTTCTTCCGCCGGGTGTTCGGCTTCTCGCGCGAGACCTTCGGCTGTCTCATGCTCACGGCGGCCTTGAGCAATGTGGTGTTCATCGGCCTGCCCATGATCGAGGCCTTCTTCGGGCACGAGCTTGTGTACGTGGCGTTCTTGTGCGACAGCCCCGGCGTTTCCCTGGTGCTGGCCCTGCCGGGCGTGCTGCTCGCCTCGTACCTTTCGCCGCTGGAAAAGCGCGCTGGCGGCGCTGGCGTGCAGGTGCTCCAATCGCTCAAACGCGTGGCGCTGTTTCCGCCGTTCCAGGGGCTTGTGCTCGGCCTGGCGCTGCGCTCCGTGGCGCTGCCGGAGTGGCTTCTCGGCGGTCTGCGCGGCATTGGCGCAACGCTTGTGCCGCTTTCGTTGTTTTCCGTTGGGCTGGGTCTTTCGCTCAAGCCGCCGCGCGGCGCGGTTCGCCCGCTGGCGCTGGGCCTGGGCTACAAGCTCGTGCTGGCTCCGCTCCTCATGCTGTGCGTGGCGCTGTTCGGTTTTGGCAGCACGGGGCCGGTGGCCCAGGTGACGGTGTTCGAGGCGGCAATGCCCCCCATGGTGCTGGGCGGCATTTTGGCCACGGACAACGGCCTGGACCCGGAGCTGGCGGCGCTGCTGGTCAGCGTGGGCACCCCGCTCGCCTTCCTCACCCTGCCGCTGTGGCGCTGGGCGTTGGCCGCGCTGTAACCTTACCCGGTCAGAGCAGCCGCGTCAGCAGCAGGAACCAGCCCATGCCGAAGGCCAGCAACAGGCAGCAGGGGATGAGGAGCCGCCGCCAGGCCTGGGCGATATCCGCCCCGAGACACTGGCAGGACAAAATGAAGCAGACGTGCAGCGGCGAGACCATGACCCCCGTGAATCCGGCGAAGAGCCCCAGGGTCAGGTAGGGCATGAGCATGGCGTCCGCACCGATGTTGTGCAGCACGCCGAGGATGATGGGGAAGGTGGCGCCCACAAAGGCCACGGTGATGCCGGAAATGAGCCCCACCAGAAACGGCAGCCCTAGCGTGAGCGCAACGAGCGCGCCCGGCCCGGAGGCCACATGCGCCAGCTGCTCCACCGCGCCGGAGTCCCGCAGGATGTCCTTGAACACCAGCACAGCCACCACCAGTCCCACCAGCCGGTAGAGTTCGCGGTTTTTCAGCACCACCAGCACAAAGCCCGGGCCCAGCCGGTTCTGAACAAGCGCGCACAGAATGGCCAGCACCAGCGCGGTCACTATGCCCAGCTCAAAGGGCAGCTGGGGCAGCAGCACCGTCATGCCCACCTCAAACCCCAGCCCGCAGCCGATGGCGATGAGCATGGGCAGGCCCTGGGCGAGCACGGCGCGGCCGTCGCGCCGGGGCGGCTCCGTTTGTTCCGGCAAGGTGATGTCGGCCATGGCCGGGCGCATGATGAAGATCCAGCCCAGCAGCATGCACACGGCGATGCACGGGCTGGTGTAGGGGATGAGCCGGACCAGCGGCACGCCGGAAAGAGCCGAGGCCAGGATGATGCCGGGGTAAAGCGGCCAGCACAGCTCCCACAGGTGGCGGAACCAGTAGTTGATGAGCGCCGTGTCGCGGTTTTGGAGCCCCATGCCGCCCGCCATGTCGCGCACCATGGGCGCGGAGAACACCGCGCCGCCCGGCATGGGCAGCAGGCCCACAAGCGCGGGGAAGAACGCCAGACGCAGGCGCGGATTGTCCAAATACCCAGTGGCCGCGTGCATGAGCCGTTGGGTTTGCCCGCTTTTCTCCAGCACCTCGGAGAGAAACAGAATCAGCGTCAGAATGATCATGAGGAAATAGGTTTCGCGCTGGAGCACGGAGAGCGCCACAACCTCGGCCCAGCGCAGGGGCGTCATGTGGAAGGACAGGGCGAGCACCAGCCCGCCCGCCAGCACGGAGAGCCACAAAGGCTGGCGCAGGCGCAGTCCGGCGAGCATGACGCCGAAGGCGCAGAGCACTTTGGCCAGGGGCAGCAGATGGAGCAGGGCGTCGGTCACGCGGGGTCTCCGTTAGACGCGCGGGTTGGGACGGGCGCTTGGGATGCGCGGGCCGCATTGCCAGCGGCGTTTCGCGGTGATACTCCCTTTGCGCGCGCTCGCAAAGCCCGGCGGCACGGCCTGTTGCGACATTTGCCGCACGGTTTTTGCGCGCGATTTTCCGCACGACTTTCCGCACAGGAGCACGCCAACATGTCCGCCAATACCGCTAGTCCCGATGCCCTCGTCACCGATGCCGACCTGAAGAGCGCCCTGCGCGCGCACATCACAATCGTCCTTATGGCCCGCGTCTGCGTCGACGACGCCCGCCGGACCGAGGCCCTGCGCGACTATCTCGCCGTGACTCAGGCCGTGACGGATGTGGGCGCGGCCGACACCCTGGCCATGATGGTGCCGCCGCTCATGCCCTCGCTCTACCGCCGCTGGATAGGCATGTTCGCGGAGCGCCTGTTTGAGACCGCGCCCCAGGCGCAGTTGGAGATTCTTTGCGACGGCAGCGAGGAGAACGGCGGGGCGTTGGCCCTGGCGTTTGTGATGTTCCTTGAGTCCGCGCGCATGGAAAAGCAGATGGCCGAGGATTTGAAGGCGTTCAGCGGCGCTGCCGGCGGCGGCGGTGAGCAGGAGGCGCAGCTGGCCGATCTGGCCGCCAGCTACCTGCGCGCGCGCGTGGTCCGGCTGGCGGAGAAGAACGCCGGCCCTGGCGCCACGGCCAACATGGCCCCAAAAGGCGGTTCCGCAAAGAAGGGCGGTCAAAAGGGCCGGAAAAAACCGGCGGACAACTAGGCGCTTTTTTTCGCCGTCAGCACGCGCTCCACGGCCTCGGCCACGGCCGCGGGGTCGGCCGGCTGGTCTTCCGTTGCGCTTTCCACAAGGGCTATCTGCAGGTTCAGCTCGCGCTGCAGGGGCACGTCGTGCGGGTCGAAAAACAGCTTCCAGACCACGGAGGCCTTCTGCACGCGGTCCAGCCGCGCCAGCACCAGGCCAAGGAACAAAATCGCCCGGTTGTCCTTGCGGTTCTTTTGCAGCAGGCGTTCAAACTCCACCTTGGCCTGAATGTGCTGGCCCTGCCTGTACAGGCACTCGCCCAGGCGCTGGCGCGCCTCGGCATTGTCGCTTTCGGCCTTGAGAAAGGCGCGGTAGAAGCCGACGCCCGCGGCAAAGTCCCCGGCAGAGTAAGCCGCGTTGGCTTGCGCCAACACGGGCGCGGTCTGCGAGGCCGCCGCCACGGGGGCCTGCTCCGTGTTGCCGCGCAGGCGGTCCATGAAGCCGAACAGCAGCCTGCGGCGCGAAATGTCGATTTCTTCCTTTTTGTCGTCCTGCTTGCCGTGGGCCACCGCCGCTCCTCCCGTGCTTCTCCCGTATGAGCAAGAGCCCATGGCCCTTGCGATTCCTGGCCGCACAGCATACTGGTTTCCCCCACGGGGTCAAGGCCACAAACGCGGAGGCAAGAGCGCGACATGGCAAAGAAAACACATGGTTGGCAGGGCAAGGCGCTTTGGGCGGATCTTGGCGCCGGCGCGTTCACCACGCTGCCCCTGCCGGAGGACCTTCTCGTCGCGAACCTCGGCGGCCGGGGGCTGGGCGGCCACTTTCTGCTGGAACGCGCCGGGCTTGCGGCCGACGCTCCGGACACGCCCATCGTCATCGCCTGCGGACCGCTAACCGGCTCTGGCGCGCCCGGCACGGACGCCTGCCACATCACCACGCGCTCGCCCCACACCGGGGCCGTGGGCGACGCCAGCGCGGGCGGCCGCCTTGGCCTGGAGCTCAAGCGCGCCGGCTTTGACGCGCTGGTCATCACCGGCCGCGCCGAGCGCCCCCGCGGCATCGAGATAACGGAGGGGACGGCGCGCCTGACGGACGCCAGCGGGCTGCTCGGCCTCTCCACGCCGGACGTGTTCGCCCGGCTGCGCACGGCGCTGC
>MNUQ01000010.1:0-19340 GCA_001871085.1 Desulfovibrionaceae bacterium CG1_02_65_16 | reverse complement strand
GCCGCAGACTCCCGCCCGGACGGAACCGGCTGCACCTTCGCCACGCTGCTCGTGGATCTGTACCACATGGCCGGGCGCTGCGGCGTGGGCCGGGCCTTCGGCCTCAAGAACCTCAAGTACCTTTCCGTGCGCGGCGGCGGCGATATCGCCATTGCCGACCCGGCGGGTCTGGCGCGCGCCCGCGAGGACATTTTGCGTCTGGCCGGGGCCTCACCCGCGCTCATGGGGGAGCACGGGCTGGCCAACTTCGGCACGGGCAGCCTGTTCGACCTTATGGACGCCCGGCGCATGATGCCCACGGACAACTTTGCGCGCACGCATTTTGCGCCCGCCGCGCGGCTGAACGCCCACGCCTACCGCAACCGCTACCACCCGCTGCGGCGCGGCTGCGAGTCCTGCCCGGTGTCCTGCTTGCGCCTCTCCGGCGATGGCCGCCCTCTGCCGGAATTCGACGCCATGAGCTATTTCACCGCGCTCATCGGCAACGACGCGCTGGAGCTGGCCATGCGCGCCACTGATTTTTGCGCCTGCCTGGGGCTGGACCCCGTGAGCGCGGCCGCGAGCCTGGCCTGCCGCCGCGAGATCACCGGCGAGGATTTGGACCCCGAGCGCGTGCTGGCGCTGCTGCTGGGCATGGGCGCTGGCGAGGGGCCGGAGGCGGCGGCCGGACGCGAGCTTTCCGGCGGGGCGTCGCGCTACGCCGCGTCGCACGGGCGGCCGGAGCTGGCCATGGCCGTCAAGGGCCTGGAGCTGCCGGCCATGGACCCGCGCGGGGCCTATGGCCTGGCGTTGGCCTACGCAGTGGCCACCCACGGCGGCTCCAGCCTGCGCGCCAACCCCATCAGCCACGAGGTGCTGCGCAAGCCTGTCGCCACGGACCGCTTCAGCTTCGCGGGCAAGGCGCGCGGGGTCAAACTGGCCGAGGACGCCGCCGCAGCAGCCGACAGCCTGTGCCTGTGCCCGCACCTGCTGCTGGCCGCCGGCATGGAGGAGTACGCCCGGGCTTACGCCGCCGCCACCGGCCTGCCCGCGACCGGCGGGGACCTCCTCGCCGTGGGCGCGCGCATCGACTACCGCGAGCGGCTCATCAACGCGGCGTGGGGTTTTGGCGTGGCAAGCGACGATCTGCCCGCGCGCTTTTTCGCCGAGGCCGGCAGCGCCGCGCCGGACATCCCTGTGCCGCCCCTGCCGCGCAAGGATTTTCTCGCCGCCCGCGCCGCCTACTACCGCATCCGGGGCCTTACGCCCGGCGGCGCGCCCCGGCCGGACATTGCGGCGTCCCTCGGCCTGTCCTGTCCCGATGGCCTGCCCCGGTCCGAGGCGCTGGAGTCTCCCGAAGCGTTGGGCGATCATGTCCCCGGGACCGGCGATTCCGCCGGGGCGCTGCTTGCCGCGAGGTATGCAGCCAAGCTGGTGCGCGCCGGGCTGTGCGCCGCCGGCCGCGAAGGTGCGGGCGAGCCGCTTTTCGCCGTGCAGGACGCGGAGATCTGCTTCAGCCGCGAGGGGGACCCGCGCGCCCCCGTGGCCAAGGCGGTCATCCGCGAGCTTGGCGCGGCGGCGCTGCTTTTGGCCGAACCCGTGGGCGCGCGCCAGGCGGCCATATTTGAGCTGGCGCGGGAAGCGCTCGCGGCGGCGGGCCTGGCCGTCGGATCGGCGGGTGAATTGGCCGTCGGGCCGGCAGTTGAGCCGGGCGACTGCGAGACGCGGACCTTTCTGCACGATCTGCCCGTGGTGCGCGGCCTGGACGCCCGCGCCATCGCCCGCGCCCTCTCGCGCCGCAAGGGCTGCATTGTGCTGGAGGGCGGCCGGGCGTTGTTGGCGGCGGCAGGGTCCGTGAGCCCGGAGCAGCCGTTCGTCACGGCCAGCTCCATGGTCTTCGCCTGCTTTGTGGCCTATTTTTCGCGCCACCTGCGCGACCTGCGCGCCGGCGTGGTCATGCCGTCCGCGCGTCGTGAGCGCTTCGCCGTCATCCGCGCCATGCTTGCGGCGGAAGCCGCGCGCCTGCCGCATACGGAGCCTCGGCTCATGGCCGGTCCCTTCGAGGACGAGGCGGCCGCCCGCGCGGCCATGTGCGAGGTCGGCCGGCTGGTGGTGGAGCAGGGGCTTGTGGACTCCACCTTCGGCAACGTGTCCTGCCGGGTGCGGGCGTTGGCCGAAAGCGCCGCGCCGCCAGACGCCGCGGGCGCGCCCCGCACGACCACCTGGGCGGCCGACGCCGTATACGCCGTCGCGCCGGCCCTGGCCGCAACGCCCGTCACGCCGGGCGAGCTGCTGCTCATCAGCCAGACCGGCAGCGCGCTGGACGAACTCGCCGGCGTCATCGACGCCTGCCGCTTCGACGGGGCCTCCTGCGCGGGGCTCACGGCGTCGAGTGAGCTGGTGGCGCACCGGGCGGTGTACGACGGCGGCCCGGCGCGGACCATTCTGCACGGCCACCCGCCCTTCGCGGTCATGCTCTCCATGGACTGCGACAAGCTGGGCTGCCCGGGCCTGGGTCAGTGCCACCGGGCCTGCTCCACGCCGCGCGGGCTGACCACGGACGCCGGGCTTTACGTGCCCATCGTTCCCGGGGAGGTGGGCGCGGGGGCCTTTGGCCTGTGCAACACGCTACCGCCGGCGCTTACGCAGGACGGCGGCCGCAGCGCGGCCATCGTGTACGGGCACGGGCTCTTCGCCACCGGCGAGCGGGATTTTCGCGACGCCTTCGCCACCCTTGCCGGGGTGGAGCGCTTTTGCCGCGCCGAGTACTTTCGCCGGGTGGACGCGCTGGAGGCGCTGCGCGCGGGCGGCAAATAGGCCATTCCCTTTCGGCCCAGGGGATGCTACCCCAGCCTTCCCGCCGATGTTCGTCGGGGCAGCAAGCCGGGGTTTGGAACATGAAGGAACAGCGGCGCGCGGCGCTTTTGCCCATTCTGGCGCTTTGCGCGGCCAGCATCCTGTGGGCCAGTGCGTTCATCGCCTTCAAGCTGGCCTTCATGGCCTACGACACCATGTTTGTGGTCTTTGGCCGCATGCTGGTTGCGACCCTGTGCTTTTTGCCCCTGTACCCGCGCTTTCGCAGCCAGCCCTACCGCCGGGGCGATTGGAAGCCCATTGTGCTCATGGGCCTGTGCGAGCCCGGTCTGTACTTCCTCTTCGAAACGGCGGCCATCAAAAACACCGCGGCCTCGCAGGCGGGCATGATCGTGGCCATGCTGCCGCTCATGGTGGCCGTGGGCGCGCATTTCCTGCTCAAGGAGCGCGTCACCGCGCGCACTTGGGCCGGCTTTGGCGTGGCGGTGGCGGGCGCGGCCATGCTCTCGCTGTTCTCCGAGGCGACAGAGGACGCGCCCCATCCGGTGCTCGGCAATTCTCTGGAGTTCATGGCCATGTGCTGCGCCACGGGCTACACCATCCTGCTCAAAAAGCTCTCGGCGCGTTATTCGCCCATGTTCCTTACGGCCACGCAGGCCCTGTTGGGCTGCATCGTCTTTTTCCCGCTCATGTTCTTGCCCGGGCAGCATCTGCCTTCGCAATTCGTCCTGGTGCCCGCGCTGTCCATCATCTACCTGGGCGCGGCCAGCACGCTGGGGGCCTATGGGCTTTACAGCTACGGCGTCAGCAAGATTCCCGCCTGCCAGGCCTCGGCCTTCATCAACCTCATTCCCGTGGCCACGGTCATCATGGCCTGGCTGGTGCTGGGCGAGGCGTTCAGCCTGGGCCAGTACGCGGCCTCGGCCCTGGTGCTGGGCGGCGTGCTGCTCAGCCAGGACAGGCGGCGGGACAAGCCCGCGCAAGGAGCCTGACGCCCGTGTTCGGCCTGCGCAGGAAAAAGCCCGCCGCGCCGTCGGCTCCCCGACGTCTGGAGATGATCGCCGGGGGCGAGACTGTGGCCGTGGAGCTGACCTTTGACCGGTACAGCAGCCTGCGCATCGCCGTTCGGCCCGAGGGCATTGTGCGCGTGCGCGCGCCCTACGGCGCGGACATGGCCTTTGTGCGCGAGCGCCTGGAGATTCGGGCGGAATGGATAGCCGGGCACTTGCGGCGGTTCCGCGACATGCGGCCCGTGCGCGCCCTGGCGTATGCGCAGGGCGAGGCGCACGCGCTTCTTGGTCATGAATACCGGCTCGACCTGCGTCAATCCGGCCCTGGCGTTCGCCCTGGCGTGCGTGTGGAGGGGGGCTTGCTGGTCGTCGCCCTGCGAAACCCTGCCCCGGACCGCGTGCGCAAGGCGCTGGACGCCTGGTACCTTGCCCAGGCGCGCGAGGTGTTCATCCAGACCATCCGCGCGCTGCTGCCGCGATTCGACGCGCTGGGCGTAAACCGACCCACGGCGCTCAAGGTGCGGGCCATGACAAGCCGCTGGGGCACGTGCTCGCGCGCGGGCGTCATTACGCTCAACCGGCATCTTGTGCGCGCGCCGCTTTGTTGCGTGGAGTTCGTGGCCGCGCACGAGTTGTGCCACCTGCGGCACTTCGGCCACGGGGCGGACTTCAAGGCGCTGCTTGCCGCCGTGCTGCCCGACTGGAAAGAGCGCCGCGCTTTGCTGCGCCGCGAGTTGGTGCTCTGAATTGGCGTTTGGGCCCGAAGCGTTGGCCCGAAGCGTTGGCTTGGCGCATTGGCCACGGCATAGCCGGAGCCCCTTCCTTCGCCCGTCTTTCCCCCTCCCGCTTTTCCACACGGGCGCGCGCCCTTCCACTTGGCGCCGGGGCATGGTAGGAGGCGCGCATGACGAGCCATCTTGATCCGGCCGCGCTCTACCGCAAGGTGGACGCAAGGCTGCTGCCGTACCTGTTCCTGCTCTATGTTGTGGCCTATCTGGACCGCGTGAACGTCTCCTTCGCCGCGCAGGGCATCAGCCGCGACCTCGCCTTCTCCAGCTCCGTGTTCGGCCTTGGGGCGGGCATGTTTTTTGCCGGCTACGTGCTCTTCGAGGTGCCGAGCAATCTCATTATGCGCCGGGTGGGCGCGCGGTTGTGGATCGCGCGGATCATGCTCACCTGGGGGCTGGCCGCGTGCTCGCTCTCGCTGGTGCGCACGCCGTGGTCCTTCCATGCGCTGCGCTTTCTTCTCGGCGTGGCCGAGGCGGGCTTTTTGCCCGGCATCATCTATTACCTCACCCTGTGGTACCCGCCCCAACGCCGCGCCCGCGCCGTGGCCCTGTTCATGGCCGCAACGCCTGTGGCCGGGCTGGTGGGCGCGCCAATCTCCGGGCTGCTGCTGGACTTGCACGGCGTTTCCGGACTGTCCGGCTGGCAGTGGCTCTTTGTGTTGGAGGGAGTGCCCGCCGTGTTGCTGGGCGTTTCCGTGCTGCGCTGGCTGCCCAACGGCCCGGCCGAAGCCCGCTGGCTTGCCCCGGATGAGCGGGCGAGGCTGGCGGCGCATCTGGCGGAGGCGGTCGAAACCGCGTCGGCCAGCGGCGCAAACGCGGCGCAGCCCCTGGGGCAAACGCTGTCCGCGCTGGCGAAAAGCCCGCAGGTGTGGCTTTTGAGCGCGGCCTACTTCGCCCTGTGCGTGGGCATGTACGGCCTTGTCATGTGGATGCCCACGCTCATTGGCGAGGTGCTGGGCGCGGCCTCAACGCCGTTGCGGGTGGGGCTGCTTTCGGCCGTGCCGTATCTCGGCGGGGCCGTGGGCATGGTGCTCATCGGCCGGCATTCCGACGCCACGGGCGAGCGGCGCTGGCATACGGCGGGGCCGCTGTTCGTCAGCGCCGGCGGTTTCGCCGCAAGCCTGCTGACCCCGCCGGGTCTGCACGGGCCCTGGTGGAGCTTGTGCTGCTACACCGTGGCCACCATAGGCCTGTGGGGGCTGCTTGGCCCCTTCTGGACCATTCCCACCGGGCTGCTCACCGGCGCGGCCGCGGCCGGGGGCGTGGCGCTCATTAATTCCATAGGCAACACGGGCGGCTTTGTGGGGCCCACCCTTGTGGGGCTTGTGCGCGACGCCACGGGCAGCCACGTCGTGGGCTTTCTCGCCATAGCCGTCATCATGGCGCTGGGCGGCTGCTGCGTGCTGGCGGCCACGCGGGAGCAGGCGTGACGCCGCCTTATTCCTTTCTCTCCAACATCGCCTGATACTGCACGAGCAGCGGGAATTCCCCGCCGCGCTTGAACATCTTGGGCGTGGCCGCCTCGCCGAAATCGACTGGCCGCCACTGTCTGCGTAGCGTTACGCACAGCCCAACGGCTTTAAACGCCGCCTCGTATTCCCCAAGACCATGTGCAAAGACCGGCATGCGCACCGTTTCGCCGTTGTCGACAAAGTGCGCCGCCACGCCGCCCGCGGCAACGTCCGGGTGGATTTCGATGATGTCGATGCGGCCGGTGGGGCGCAGCAGGCGCGCCGCCTCGCGCAGGGGCGGGGTCATGTCGGCCAAATGCTCCAGGGTGAGGCAGAACAGCACGCGGTCGAAGGCTCCCGGCGTGGCGTTGTCTGCGGGCAGAGGCCGGGTCATGTCGTGCCGGAAGAGCCGCAGGGAGGCGTCGGCCCGGCGGGCCTCGGCCAGCATGCCCTCGGAGAGATCGCAGCCGGCCACGCTTGCCGCGCCGAGCCGCTTGAGCGCCCGCAGGTTGCGGCCGGTGCCGCAGCCGAATTCGAACACGCTCGCGCCGGCCATTTTGTGGCCCAGCAGCTCGACAATGCGTGTTGCGCCCTGGACCATGGGGTTGTCGTAGCCGTCGTAGCCTGCGGACCAGCGGTCGTAGGCCGCTGCGGTGGAAAGGAAGATCGAGCCGGTCTTGGCGGCCCTTTGGGGAGAGAATTTGCGTTGCTGCATGCTTGCGCCCTTGAGAGATGCCGTCTCGTTTCGGGGCAAGTAGTTTTCCGGCCCGCGCCATTTTGCGCGCCGTGCAGCTCCGCCAGAGCGCATATATTTAGGCAAAACCGAGTCGGGCTGTCAAGGTTTGGCTGTGAGCGCCGCGCGGCAGCGGCTGGAAATGGAAGCGGGCCGGGGAATTGCTTCCCCGGCCCGCGTTGACGTTGTGGCGATGCCGACCCGCTAGAATAGGCCCTGCTTCATCAGGTCCGCGTCGTTGGTGGTGGCATTGGTGGCGGCGGAGGCCGCGCCCACGTCGGTCTGGGCCGGTTGTGTGCCCTCGATGAACGGCAGGAAGTAGCTCTCCGGGGCGGGCTGACCCTTGGAGCCCACGGCCTGGCTGTTCTCCACGCGGGCCCACACAATGCCCTCGGGCGGCAGGAAGTCGTCGGGCGGGAACTGATTTTCAATGGCCTGGCGGTACGCTAGCCAAATTGGAAGGGCTGTGCGCGCGCCGGAGCCCTCGCGTCCCATGCTTTGCAGCTGGTCGTAGCCCACGTACACGCCGGTGAGCAGGTGCGGCGTGAAGCCCATGAACCAGGCGTCCTGCTCGTTGTTGGTGGTGCCGGTTTTGCCGGCCAGCGGGCGGCCGAGCGCCTTGGCGGCCCCGCCGGTGCCCACGTTGATGACCTCCTTGAGCATGGAGGCCATGATGAAGGCGTTTTGCGGGCTGATGGCCTCCACATATTGCGGCGAGGACTTGTACAGGGTTTCGCCCCAGGCGCTCTTGACGCTCATGACGAGCCTGGGCTTGATGTACGTGCCGCCCCGGGCGAAGGCCGTGTAGGCTTGGCACAGGTTCATCAGCGTGACGGCCGAGGAGCCCAGCGCGATGGACAGGTTTTCGGGCAGCTCGGACTCTATGCCCAGGGCGCGCGCGCGCTCAATGACTTTTTTGATGCCGATTTTCTGCGCCACGCGGATGGTGACGAGGTTGCGCGACTTGGCCAGCGCGGTGGAGAGCAGGGTGGGGCCGTAGAAGATGTCCTCGTAGTTCTCCGGCCGCCAGATGTTGCCCGACTCCGCATTGGCGAAGACGATGGGCGCGTCCATGATGACGCTGGCCGGGGTGAATCCGTTGTCCAGCGCGGCGCTGTACACGATGGGTTTGAAGGATGAGCCAGGCTGGCGTTTGGCCTGGGTGGCGCGGTTGAACTGGCTCTTGTCAAAGCTGAAGCCGCCCACAAGGGCCACAACCTCGCCGGTTTCCGGCAGGATGGAGACCAGCGCGCCCTCGGGGCCGGGGTCGCGCTCCAGGGCGAGAACGAAGTGGTTGCCGCCTCGCGCCTCGCGCACGCTGGCCCAGATCACGTCGCCCTTATGCAAAATGCGCGAGGGATCGCCGGGCACGGGCGCGGCTTCGCCCGTGACGTCCTTGCGGCCGTTGCGGCACCAGGTGGTGGTGCTGGCGGGAATTTCCCCCGTGCATTGGCCAAAGCGGACCTGCGCCTTGTCCTTGGCGGTTTCCACCACCAGCGCGCGCACCCAGGAGCCGGGCTTGAGATTCTCGGTGACGCGGTTTTCATCAAGGAAGTGAGCGTATTCATTCGGCTTAAGCCGTGCGGAGGGGCCTTCCCAGCCGCGACGTTTGGCCACATCGGCCAGGCCCCGGCGCATGGCATTGTCCGCAGCGATCTGATGCGGCAGTTCGCAGGCGGTCTCCACAGTCAGGCCGCCCTGATACACCTCGTCCTCGCCGAACTTGTCGATGAGGAAGCGACGGACCTCCTCCAGATAATACGCGCCCACCTTCCAGGAGTGGTCCTCCATGCTCTTGTACACCAGCTTCTGGTTCAACGCCTGGGTGTACTGGGCCTGGGTGATCCAGCCCTGGGAAAGCATTTGCTCCAGCACGTACTTCTGCCGGGTCTTGGCGGCATCCGGGTCGGAGAGCGGGTTGTAGCGGCTGGGGGCCTGGGGCAGGCCGGCCAGAATGGCGGCCTCGGCCAGCGTCAGGTCCTTCACGTGCTTGCCGAAGAACTCCCGGCTCGCGGCCTCAACTCCGTAGGCCTTGGAGCCCAGGAATATCTGGTTGAGGTAGATGGTGAGGATCTCGTCCTTGGTGAGGTAGTTCTCCAGCCGGTAGGCGAGGACAGCCTCCTTGATCTTTCGCTCGAAGCTTTTCTCGGGCGAGAGCAGCAGCCGCTTGACCACCTGCTGGGTGATGGTGCTGCCGCCCTGCCGGATGCCGCCGGCCTTGAGGTTCATGAGCGAGGCGCGGAAAATGGCCCAGGGGTCGATGCCGTCATGCTTGTAGAAGCCGGAGTCCTCCGCCGCGAGGAAAGCCTTGGGCAGATAGGAGGGCATGTCCTGCAGGCGCACAAGAAAACGCTTTTCTTTGTAGAAGTACCCCAGCACTTTGCCGTCGTGCGTCAACACGGTGGTCACCAGGGGGGGCTTGTAGTCCGTGATGTTGCGGAAGCCGGGCAGGTCGCGCGAGTAGAACCAGAAGGCCAGGGCCGCGCAGAGCACCGCTCCCACGGGCATGGCGATGATGATCCAGAACAGCTTGCGCTTGAAGCGTCGGTTTCTTCTCATGGAAGATTCCCTTTTGGCGGGCTTTTTCGCTGTGTTGCGTGGTGGCATTCAGGTTCGCTCCGGCAGGCCCCAGGCCGTGCGCAGTTCATGGTACAGTTGCAGAATGTCAGCGCTGGTCATGCCCAGTCGCTTTTTGAGGCCGGCGCCGCCGCTGGCCTCCCGCTGGGCTTCGCAGAAGTCCAGCTCGAAATATCGCTCGCGCCCGGCCCGTATCCAGAAGGGAAACAGACGGCAGTACAGGGGCCGCGCCTCGCGCGGGAGCGTACATCCCGCCGGGCCCAGCAGCGCGCACGCTCCATCGGGGAGCGTGGCCAGCCGGTCGTGGGCGGAGGCGGGCGGAAAAAGCTGTTCGACGGCAGCGCCCTCGTCCGGGAACAGGCGCTTGATGTTGCCCACGAAGGCCTGCGTATTGTCCTGCCGGACGAAGTGCCGCGCCTGCGCGCCGGCGGCCTTCATGCGCTTTCGCTCCGCGTGCGAAAGGGGGAAGCAAAACTCCTCATCGCCGGGCCGCAGGGTGCAGCAGGTGCCGCAACGCAGGGCGCAGCGGGCGCAGGCGCTCATCTCGCCGTTTGGCTCGCGGCCAGTTCCGCCGTCACGTCCGTTCGTCGCGGCGGGCATGGGCTCACCCCGGCGCAAAGCGCACATGGCCCTTGCCCAGCAGGTCGTGCAGGTGCACCAGGCCGGCCAGCGCGCCGTCCTCGGCCAGCACCGGCAGCACGGTGATCTGTTTGGCTTCCATGAGGTCCAGCACCTGCGCGGCGCTGTCCGTGGCGCTGACCGTGCGCGGGTTGCGCGTCATGGCCTCGGCCACGGGGCGCGCGGGGTCGAAGCCGCTTTGCACCAGCATGCGCCGCACGTCGCCATCGGTGAGCACGCCGCACAGCCGGCCAGCGGCGTCGGTGATGGCGGCGAGCCCCAGCTTGCCGGCGTTCAGCACGGCCAGCGCCTCGCCCACGCTTGCGCTTGAGCCCGCGATAGGCAGATTCCCGGTGTGCATGAGCGTGGCGATGGGCTGCGAGAGCCGCGCGCCCAGCGCCCCGGCCGGGTGCACGCGCTTGAAGTCGCCCTTGCCGAAGTCCTTGATGCGCATGAGGCACACGGCCAGCGCATCGCCCACGGCCAACGTCGTTGTGGTGCTGGTGGTGGGCGCGAGGTTGAGCGGGCAGGCCTCGCGCGGCACGCGCACCTCGATGAGCACGTCGGACAGGCGCGCCAGGGTGGACTGCGCCCCGCCGGTCATGCAGATGATGACCGCGCCGAGGCTCTTCAAGGCCGGCAGCAGGTTGTTCAGCTCGTCGGTTTCGCCGCTGTTGGAGAGGGCGAGCACCACGTCGCCAGGGCGGATCATGCCCAGATCGCCGTGGGCGCCCTCCACCGGATGCAGAAAAAAGGCCGCGGTGCCGGTGCTGGAGAGGGTGGCGGCGATTTTGCGCCCTACCAGTCCGCTTTTGCCGATGCCCGTGACCACCACCCGGCCCGTGCAGGCCGCCAGCCTATCCAGGGCCTCCAGGAAGCCGCCGTTCAGCTGGGCGCGCGCGGCGGCGATGCCCTCAATCTCGATGTCGAGCACCTCGCGGGCCAGCGCAAGCCAGCCGCCAGCGGGCGGTTGGCTCCCGCCGCAGCGGTTGGCGGGCGCTTCGGACTCTTTGATCTTCGTCACAGCAAACCCTCCCGGGGTTGTCGCGCCGGGCGCGTGCGCGCCGGACGCCTAGCCCGTGACCTTGCTTTCGTTCTCCAGGCACATCTTGCCCTGATGGCTGCACGGCTCAATGGGGTAGTTGCCGTCGAAGCAGGCCAGACAGTGGGCGTTCTTTTCCGTCACGGAATCAAGCAGGCCGGGAATGGACAGGAAGTGCAGGCTGTCCAGTCCGATGAACCGGGCGATGTCGTTCACCGGCGTGGTGGCGGCGATGAGCTCGCCCTTGCTCGAAAAGTCGATGCCGTAGAAGCAGGGAAAGCGGATGGCCGGGCAGGAGACGCGCATGTGGATCTCCCGCGCGCCCAGTTCGCGCAGTTTTTTGACGCGGGTGCGGATGGTGGTGCCGCGCACGATGGAGTCCTCCACAATGAGGATGCGCTTGCCCTCGATCATGCTGCGCACGGGGTTCAGCTTCACGCGGGTGCTGAAGTTGCGCATGTCCTGGCTGGGCTGGATGAAGGTGCGGCCCACATAGTGGTTGCGGATCATGGCCAGCTCCAGCGGAAGGCCGGAGGCTTGCGAGTAGCCAACGGCGGCGTAGTTGCCGGAGTCGGGGAAGGGCATGACGTAGTCCGCGTCCACCGGGGCCTCCTTGGCGAGGGTGGCGCCCATGGTCTTGCGGCGCTCGTACACGCCCTCGTCGAAGACAAGGGAGTCCGGCCGGGCGAAGTAGATGAGTTCGAAAATGCACTGGCGCTTGGGCGCGGTCTCAAGCAAGCGGTGGCTGGTGAGCCGCCCGCCCTCAATGACAATCATTTCGCCGGGCTCCACCTGCCGGATGTACTCGGCCTCGATGAGGTCGAACGCGCAGGTCTCGGAGGCGAAAACGTAGTTGTCGTTCAGCCGGCCGAGGACCAGCGGGCGCACGCCGTGGGGGTCGCGCAGGGCGATGAGCTTGTTGTTGGCCATGATGAGCAGCGAGTATGCGCCCTTGACCCGCGCACAGGCCTTGAGGATGGCCTCCTCGATGGTGCCGCCATTGAGGTATTTGGCGATGAGATGGACGAACACCTCGGTGTCCATGGTGGTCTGGAAGATGGAGCCCTCGTTTTCCAGCTCGCGCCGCAGCTCAAGGGTGTTCACCAGGTTGCCGTTGTGGCCCACGGCGATGTGCCAGTCCTTGAAGCGCACAAGGAATGGCTGGGCGTTCCGTATGAGCGAGACGCCCGTGGTGGAGTAGCGGATGTGCCCGAGGGCGATGTTGCCCTTGAGCTCCTTGCCCAGGTGGCGCTCGTTGAACACATCGTGCACGAGCCCCATGCCGCGGTGCTCGCGGATGGCCGCGCCGTCCCAGGTGACGATGCCCGCCGACTCCTGCCCGCGGTGCTGCAGGGCGTACAGTCCGAAATAGGCCATGCGCGCGGCCTCCGGGTGTCCATAGATGCCGAAGAGTCCGCAATACTCGCGTTTCATTGGGATGTCCTTGCGTTTGAGTCCAGGCCGGGGAAAACGCCTCGCGCACCGGGGACGGAAAATCCGCCCCGGCCGCCCGGCCCTGGCGCAGCGCGCCGGAAGCTATCCGCCGTAATAATCCTGCAGGCAGCGCACGGAAAGCCCGTGCCCGCGCTCCTCGCGGATGGCTTGCGCCATTGCGGCAGCGCCCGCCACCGTGGTGGTGTAGGGCACGCCGTAGAGCAGCGTGGTCTGCCGGATCTCCTTGGAGTCGTTGACCGTTCTTTTGCCGGAGGGCGTGTTCACCACAAGGTCGATCTGCTTGTTCTTGATGAGGTCCACCACGTTGGGCCGGCCCTCGTTGACCTTGAGCACGCGCTCCACATGCACGCCCTTGGCGAGCAGGTGGTCGGCCGTGCCGCCCGTGGCCACAATGTGGAAGCCCATTTCATCAAAGGACTTGGCCACCGGGGTGATGAGCGCCTTGTCGCGGTCGTTGACGGAGAGGAACACCGTGCCCGTTTCGGGCAGGCGCTGGCCCGCCGCCAGCTGGCCTTTCATGAAGGCCAGGCCGAAGGTGGTGTCGATGCCCATGACCTCGCCGGTGGAGCGCATTTCTGGTCCCAGCAGAATATCCACGCCAGGGAAGCGGTTGAAGGGGAACACCGACTCCTTGACGGAGACGTGGCCCGTTTTGCGCATGTCCCAGGGCTTCAAATCCTTGAGCTTTTCGCCCAGCATGACGCGGGTGGCCAGCTTGGCCAGCGGCACGCCCGTGGCCTTGGAGACGAAGGGAACGGTGCGCGAGGCGCGCGGGTTCACCTCAAGAATATACACCTCGCCGTCCTTGATGGCGAACTGGATGTTCATGAGGCCGATGACGCCGAGCTCGCGCGCGAGCTCCTTGGTCTGCCGCTCAATTTCGGCCACCAGCTCCGGGGAGATGGTGTGCGGGGGCAGCACGCAGGCGGAGTCGCCGGAGTGGATGCCGGCCTCCTCGATGTGCTCCATGATGCCGCCGATATACGTCTCCTCGCCGTCGGAGAGGCCGTCCGCGTCCAGCTCGATGGCGTTCTCCAGGAACTTGTCGATGAGGATGGGGTGCTCCGGCGAGATGATGGAGGCCTTGCGGAAGTAATTGTTGAACTGCTCGTCGTCGTAGACGATCTCCATGCCGCGGCCGCCCAGAACGTAGGAGGGGCGCAGCACCAGCGGATAGTCCAGGCTGTCCTTTATCTCGGTGGCCTGGGTGAGCGTCATGGCCGTGCCGCTGGGCGGCTGCCTGAGGTGTAGCTTGCGGATGAGCGCGGAGAACAGCTCGCGGTCCTCGGCGCGGTCGATGCTTTCCGGCGGGGTGCCAAGCAGCGGCACGCCGGCCTTCTTGAGGGCCACGGCGAGATTGAGCGGGGTTTGCCCGCCAAACTGCACAATGACTCCAAGCGGCTTTTCAAACTCAACGATGTTCAGCACATCCTCATAGGTCACGGGCTCGAAGTACAGCCGGTCGCTGGTGTCGTAGTCCGTGCTCACGGTCTCCGGGTTGGAGTTCACCATGATGGATTTGATGCCCAATTCCCTGAGCGCGAAGGAGGAGTGGCAGCAGCAGTAGTCGAACTCGATGCCCTGGCCGATGCGGTTGGGGCCGCCGCCCAGGATGATCACCTTCCTCACGTCGTGGCTTTCGATCTCGCGGCCGGTCTCGTAGGTGGAGTAATAGTAGGGCGTGTGGGCCTCGAACTCCGCGGCGCAGGTGTCCACCAGATAGTACGTGGGCGTTATGCCCAGGCTCTTGCGCAGGGCGCGCAGGGCGTCCTGGCTGGTGTTCCACACAATGGAGAGCTGCTTGTCGGAGTAGCCGTACTCCTTGGCTTTCTTCAAAAGCGGGGCCAGGGCCGGATTGTCGGCGCTCACGTGTTCGGATTTGCCGAAGGCCAGCAGCTCCATTTCCATTGTAAGGATGTCGCGGATTTGGCGCAGGAACCAGAGGTCGATGTGCGTGGCCGCGTAGATTTCATCAATGCTGAAGCCGCAGCGCATGGCGTTGCGCACGGCGAAAAGCCGCGTGCTGTTGGGCTTGCGCATCAGGCGCAGCAGCTCTTCGCGGTCGATGCCGCAGGTCTCGAATTTTTTGCCCAGGCCGGGCATGCCGACTTCCAGTGAGCGCAGGCCCTTTTGCAGCGCCTCCTTGAAGGTGCGGCCAATGGCCATGGTCTCGCCCACGCTCTTCATGGAGGTGGTGAGGTAATCCTCGCTGCCGGGAAATTTCTCAAAGGTGAAGCGCGGAATTTTGATGACGCAGTAGTCGATGGAGGGCTCGAAGCTCGCCATGGTCTCGCGCGTGATGTCGTTGGGGATTTCGTCCAGCGTGTAGCCCACGGCCAGCTTGGCGGCGATTTTGGCGATGGGGAAGCCCGTGGCCTTGGAGGCGAGAGCGGAGGAGCGCGACACGCGCGGGTTCATCTCCACTATGATCATGTCGCCGTTTTTGGGATTGATGGCGAACTGCACGTTGCTGCCGCCGGTCTCCACGCCGATTTCGCGCATGATGGCCAGCGCGGCGTCGCGCATCTTCTGGTATTCGTCGTCGGTGAGCGTTTGGCTGGGGGCCACGGTGATGGAGTCGCCCGTATGCACGCCCATGGCGTCCATGTTTTCAATGGAGCAGATGATGACGCAGTTGTCCTTTTTGTCGCGCATCACCTCAAGTTCGAATTCCTTCCAACCCAGCACGCTCTGCTCGATCATGATCTCGCTTTTGATGCTGGCGGCGAGCCCCTGGGCGGAAATGGATTCGAGGTCCTCCATGTTGTAGGCCACGCCGCCGCCGGTGCCGCCCATGGTGAAGGCCGGGCGGATGATGAGCGGGAAGGGCAGCTCGGTGCCGATGCGCCACACATCGTCCATGGTGTGGGCAATGCCGCTCTTGGGCACCTTGAGGCCGATTTTGTCCATGGCGGCGCGGAAAAGTTCGCGGCTTTCAGCCTTTTCAATAACCGGAATGGAGGCGCCGATGAGCACCACGCCGAATTTCTCCAGCACGCCCATTTTGGCCATGGCCAGCGCGGTGTTGAGCGCGGTTTGACCGCCCAGGGTGGGCAGCAGGGCGTCCGGGCGCTCCTTCTCAATGATTTTGGCCACTGTGCCGGGTTCAATGGGCTCGATATATGTGCGGTCGGCCAGCTCCGGGTCGGTCATGATGGTGGCCGGATTGGAGTTGACGAGGATGACCTCGTAGCCTTCCTCCTTCAGAGCCTTGAGGGCCTGGGTGCCGGAGTAGTCGAATTCGCAGGCCTGGCCGATGACGATGGGGCCGGAGCCGATGAGCATGATCTTCTTGATGTCTGTGCGCTTGGGCATTTGTCCGCCGCTTGGGTGAGAGGTTTCTGCCGTGCCTTGAAACGCGTGTGATGTACGCCATAAGCACCGCGCAGGCAAGAGGCAAAGCCCCCGGCGGGCGCGGCCGGCCGGGCTGGGGCGGCTCGGCGCAGGCGGGTTCTGACCTCCCCTGGCGTAGCGGGGGGGACGGCAATGATCTGGCCGGATGGCGTATAAACGGGGGCATTGGGACCTGTGGGCGCGCGGCATGTCGTACCGCCCCTGCGGCCTTTGTTCCGGTCCTAAAGTCCGCGCCTTGCCGAGCCGATAGGATTGGCAAGAGGCGCAAGTCTCCTTGAAAAACATACCTTTTGCCAAGGCCGCCAGCGGGGATGGACTCTGCTGGCGGCCTTGCGCGTTTTATTGCCCCCGGCCACGCCGGGATTGCTCATGCTCCAACGGGAGTTGCACACCATTATGTCAGATGTGGCTATGTCAATGCGCTGTGGCTTGACAGATATTTATCGATTTTTGTTAAGATGTGACTATCCGTGCCTCTGGCTATAGCTGACAACTAGGCTGTGGCGCCGCACCCATTGCGTTGATGTGAGATATCAATGTGAACGATTTGCGGGGAGTTAATTGACATTTCTATTGAACTGTAGCAGGTTTGAAACATAAGGGTGACTCTTTTGTCATCCATCCCCCCCCTGACGATGGCTTGAGCAACCGAAAGTGAGGAGAGCATGCAGCTACGATCGATCAAGCAGAAAATTGCGGTCATGGCAGGGCTTTGCCTGCTGTGTGTGGCCAGCGTGCTGGTTATCTATGGAGTCATTTCCGCAAACCGGACGCAAAATTTTGTGGCTGGCCGGGTGGAGACGATTCTGCACGAGAGCGCCATAAGCAATCTTGGCTCGCTGGCCGCAAACCAGGCAGCCATTGTTCAGAGCGCCCTGCAGGACAACCTGGACACAGCGCGCACCACGGGCAGAGTGTTTGAAGTGCTGCGCTCCAAACTTGCCAGCTCCTCCCTGCGTGGTGTTTTTGACGCCATTTTGCTGGGCAACCTGGAGAACAACCCCGGGTATCTCGGCTCGTATTCCGCTTGGGAGCCCAACGCGTTGGACGGCATGGACGGCAAATACGCCGGAAAGGACGGCAGCGACGCCACGGGGCGTTTTCTGTCGTATTGGAACCGCGACCCAAAGGGCAAGATAGCCCGCCAGACGCTCGTGGAATATGAGAGCCAGGACAAGCACGCGAACGGCGTGCGCAAGGGCGGCTGGTATCTTGGCCCGCGTGAGAACGGCAAGGAGAGCGTGCTCGATCCCTTCCCGTACATCGTGCAGGGGCAGAAGGACTGGCTGACCACCATCTCCGTGCCGATCAAGAAGGATGGCAAGTTCCTGGGCGTTTCCGGTACGGACCTGCGTCTTGGATTTCTGCAGGAACTTGCGCTGAACGTGAACAAGAACCTCTACGGCGGCAAGGGCGAGGTCCTCATCCTCAGCTATGAGGGACTTGTTGTCGCCAACAGCAAGGACGCCAAGGCTATTGGCGAGCAGGCCAAAAATCTGTTTCCGAATTTTCAGGAAGTCATTGATAACGTCCAGGGGGGCAAGACCCTGGCCCTCCTGAGCAAGAGTTCCGGGCTGATGGTCGCCTATGCGCCCATCAAGCTTGGCCGCACGGGCAAGCCCTGGTCCGTCATCATTCGGGTTCCGGCCGAGGTGGTGCTGGCCGACGCCAATGCTCTGAGTTCCGACCTTTCGTCCCAGGCCAGAATGAGCGCACTCTGGCAGATCGGTGTGGGGCTGCTTGTGGCGCTGGCGGGCATCGGCGTTCTGTGGCTCTTTGCGGAAACCCTCACCAAGCCGCTGCGCTTGGCCGCGGGCTATGCGGAAAAGGTCGCCGCCGGCGATTTTGATCAAAAGCTCGACATCAAGCAGGAGGATGAGATCGGCGTGCTGGCCACGGCGCTGACATCCATGGTTGCGAACCTCAAGGGCAAGATAGCCGAGGCCAACCAGAAGACCGCCGAGGCGGCCGAGCAGGCCAGACTCGCCAAAATCGCCACGGACGAGGCCAACGAGGCCAAGGCGGCGGCCGAACGGGCCAAGGCCGAGGGCATGATGGAGGCCGCCCATCAGCTGGAAAAGGTGGTGGAGGTGGTGTCGAGCGCCAGCGAGGAGCTCTCCGCCCAGATCGAGCAGTCCAGCCGCGGCACCGAGGTGCAGAGCCAGCGCGTGGGCGAAACCGCCACGGCTATGGAGGAAATGAACGCCACCGTGCTGGAGGTGGCCAAGAACGCCTCCCAGGCGGCCGAGTCCTCCGCAAACGCCAGAACCAAGGCTACTGACGGAGCCAAGGTCGTGGCCCAGGTGGTGGAGGGCATCAACACCATGCTGAAGATGTCCCAGGACATCAAAGAGGACATGGGCGTGCTGGGCAAGCAGGCCGAGGGCATCGGCCAGGTCATGAACGTCATCAGCGACATTGCCGACCAGACCAACCTGCTCGCGCTCAACGCCGCCATTGAGGCCGCGCGCGCGGGCGACGCCGGGCGTGGCTTCGCCGTTGTGGCCGACGAGGTGCGCAAGCTGGCCGAAAAGACCATGACCGCCACCAAGGAAGTGGGCGAGGCCATCAGCGGCATTCAGAGCGGCACCAAGAAGAACCTGGAGAACGTCGCCCACGCGGTGAGCAACATCGAGCAGGCCACGGGCCTGGCGCATCAAAGCGGCGAGGCCCTGCAGGAGATCGTCCGCCTGGTGGAGGTCTCAACAGATCAGGTGCGCTCCATCGCCGCCGCCAGCGAGGAACAAAGCGCCGCCAGCGAGGAGATCAACAGAAGCATTGAGGAGATCAACCGCATCTCCAGCGAAACCGCCAGCGCCATGACCCAGTCGGCGCAAGCCGTGGGCGAGCTGGCCAATCAGGCCGGAAACCTGCGCGCGCTTATTGAGAAGATGAAGACCGGCGGCTAGTTGCCGCGGGTCAGAGACGACAACAAAAAGGCCGGGCGAAACGCCCGGCCTTTTTGTTACGCCGCAAGGAAAGAGGAAAACTACGCCGAGGCTTTGGCGAGAGCCGCCAGAACGTCCGCGTAGACGGGTTCGTCGCCCACCTCGCGCACAATCTCCGCGTAGGTCACAAGCCCCATCCTGTCCACCACGAACACCGCGCGCGCCAGCAGCCGCAACTCCTTGAGGAGCACGCCGTAATTCTGCCCAAAGGAGGCCTCGCGGTGATCGGAAAGAGTCTGCACCTTATCGATGCCCATGGCGCCGCACCAGCGTTTCTGCGCGAAGGGCAGATCCATGCTGATGGTGAGGATGCGCACATCCGCGCCAAGCTTGGCGGCCTCGGCGTTGAAACGCCGCGTCTCCACCGCGCACACGGGGGTGTCCAGCGAGGGCACGCTGACGAGCGCCAAAACATTGCCCGCGTAGCTCGCCAGGGTCACGGGCTCCATATCGTTGGTGACGACGCTGAAATCCGGGGCTTTCTGGCCGACGGCAATCTCGGGACCGACAAGGGTCAGCGGGGCGCCGCGCATGGTGACGATGCCGGGTCTTTCAATCATGACATTCCTCC
>MNUQ01000040.1 GCA_001871085.1 Desulfovibrionaceae bacterium CG1_02_65_16 | reverse complement strand
TGGAAAATACTCTTTCCCCAGAGCTTCAACATATTCCCTACTATGCTGTCCGAGCTGCGCCTTCCAGAGATCGTCTCGTGTCTCTATGAATCTGCTTTCGCTTATCGCACCGCTATTAGAATCGACATATGCCTGGACTTGCTTTCCCGTAAAATTGATCATATCAGACAAACTATAGCATATTATGCCATATACTTCAAATCTCTTTCCGCTATCGAGGTTGTCCTTTGTGGCAATTAGCGGCAAAAATGCCACCAATATCATTATATAACACTGTATTAATATCTCATCAGAAATATTTTTCATTAGGCGCACCTGATTTCTTTTAACAAAAAGTAATTTTAGGCACGTGGCTTGTCAATAAATATCTCCCCTACAGTATCATCAAGACAGCCTTCTTTGGTTCTGTCGGAATGTATATTCCAATCATATTCCTCTATAGTTAGCATATATAACCGTGGATATCACCTGCCTAGACTCATCCTCTGTTTTTCTCAGCTGTCCTGTTCTCTTCATCCCTGCCTGGCATCAAAAATGGCGAAACGCCTCAGCAATGTTCGCAGAATGACGACAACGATATACCTCGTCACGTCAGCCAAACGGATTGCAGCCACAAAATCAAAAGGCGGGCCGCCCACATCGGGAGGTCCGCCTTTTTGTGGGCAGGGGAAAAACGGGAACGGCTCAGTCGGCGCCGAGGCCACAGGTGTTGGGGTCGAGGTCGAGCACTTCCTCGCCGCGAATGTAGTGCATGATGCGCGGGTTATCCACTGCGGAAAGCAGATTGGCGATGGCCCCGCGCAGGCGCTCCACCCCGCCCAGCGCACAGCCGATGAGCTCCACCTCGCGCACCAGGTCGATGATGTTGGCCAGCTTGATGCGGTCCTCGGGCGAGGCGTGGGAGACGACGAGATCCATGTCCTCCTTGACCAGCTCCAGGCAATTCTTGATGACGGAGAGCGCGTTGTTGCCCACGTGCGCCATGCCGCCAGCCGCCTTGGACAGCGCGTCGCGCCCCACCTCCAGCCGCGAGCCCACGGTGAGGGAGACGATGCGCGAGCAGTCGGACAGAAAGCTGTGGTCGTAGTGGCTGAAGTAGTTCTCCGCGCGGGAGTACAGCATGATGAGGCCGAAGGGCTTGGTGTCGTGCCCGCGCAGGATGAACGCCAGACGGGAGCGGTAGCCCTCCTGGTAGGCCACGCAGTCGTAGGATTCGCCGCCGCGCTCTGAACTGCGGAGGTTGTTGGAGAGCACGTAGCTCCACTGCTTTTCGGCCACGGCCTGCATCACCGGATGGCCGGGGATGCTCTCCTCCATGGCGCGCACGAGAATGGGCGTGCTGGTGCCGTGCAGGGTGTTGGCGGCCACGTTGATCCACTCGCCGCTGGCGTCGCGCAGGCGGCAGACGAAAAGATCGGCCTCCAGAAACTCAATAAGCACCTCGGCGCTCTGCTCCAGCACCTCCTCGGAGGTCTGAAACTCGCCGCCCACGTTGATGAGGGCGTAGAGAATCTGCATGGTGAGGCTCTGCTCCTCGTGCGAGCGGCGCAAGGTGCTGAACTGCTGCTCCATGTGCGCCAGGGCCTGCTTGGCCTTGCCGCGCCGCCGCAGCCGCGCGGTTATGGGCTGGTCGAGCTTGAGGCGCACGTCGGCGAGCATGGGCAGAAGCGAGCGCCAGTCAAACACCTTGGCGCGCGCGTCAATAAACGTCGGCGTCTTGCCGGCGTCGGTCAGACCATCCTTGATGGAGCGCATGAGGTCGCACATGGCCCGGCGCACAGTCGGCGGGGCGGCGCCCATTATTTCCATGAGTTCCTGGCGCACGGGTCGTGGCGGCACAGGGCAAAACTGGGGCTGCAAACTGCGTGGCATGGTGAAGCATCTCTTGGGTAAGCGGTGTACGTGTTGCTCGCGGACAGGGTTCCGCGAGTGCCAGCCACTATACCCCCCGCCCCCGCTTTGGCAAGCATTGTGCGCAAAGGAACAAGGACCATTTCGGCCTCACGCCGACGCCAAATCCGACGACGCCAAGCCCGACGCAGCGAGATCGGCCGCCGCAAGGTCAACAAGCACCCGCGTTGCTGGGGCAAGCTCCCCTTCACGCCAGGCGGCGGCCATTTCCACCACGGGCAGACCAGGAGTGACCGGCCGCAGCGTGACGCCCCGGCGTGGCCAGTCGCGCGCGGAGGCCGGCACAAGACACAGGCCGAAGCCCGCCGCCACCAGCGCCAGCGACGCATGTTTGCCCGGGGCCTCCTGCACGATGCGCGGCTCGGCCCCGCCCTGCCGCAGCGCCGCCAGCATTGCCTCGTGCAGGGCGGGCATGGCCGCGCGCGGAAACAGAATCAGCGGCTCGGCCGCCGCCTCGTCCAACGGCACCACGTCGTGGGCGGCAAGCGGATGGCCTTCCGGCAGGGCCAGCACATAGGGCTCGCGCGCCACAAGCCGGATTTCAAGTCCGCGCAGATCCTGCCGGCCCCGCACCAAACGAATGAAGGCCACGTCCAGCCGGCCCCCGCGCAGTTCGTCCAGCTGCGCCGGCGTTGGCAGCTCGCGCAAGCGCAGGGCCACGCCCGGCCGCTCTTGCCGGAAAGCCGCCAGCGCCCGGCACAACACGGCGTCCATCACCGGGTTCATGTATCCGGCGGTGATCTCCCCGGCCTCGCCCTGCCCGATGCGCCGGGCCGCGCGTCCAGCCGCCTCCACCCGCGCCAGCACTTCCCTCGCCTCGGCCAGGTACGCCTCGCCCGCCGGGGTGAGCCGCACGCTGCGACTGTTGCGCGCAAGCAGCCGCGCCCCAATCTCCTCCTCCAGCGCCCGTATCTGCATACTCAGCGGCGGCTGGGCCATGTGCAGGCGCGCGGCTGCCCGGCCGAAATGCAGCTCCTCGGCCACGGCCACAAAATATCGTAAGTGTCGCAGTTCCATATCCAAGATTTGCACGATATCAATCATGCTTGCAAGATATATTTCACATCTTATCCAGCCCGCCATATGGTCCCAGCACGAGGAGGGACCATGCGCGGCACGATCATCTCCACACACACGCACAGCGTCATCATCGCCATCACATTGGCGGCGGCGCTTTTGCGCCCCGGCGGCCCGGCCCTGGCCGGGGAAAACGGTTCACACCCACAAGGAGAAACTATGGAATCCCAACGCATGCAGACCGGACGCGAGCTTCTGGAGCGGCTGAGCCCCGGCGCGGAGGCGGCTCTGCACGCCGCCCTGGACGACATCGCCCCGGACATGGTGGAGATGGTGGTGGCCTTCGGTTACGGCGATGTCCACTCCCGGCCGGGCCTCGCCACGGCGGACCGGCAGGTGGCGACCATCGCCGCGCTGGCCGCGCTGGGCAACGCCGAGCCGCAGCTGGCCTTCCACATCGACGCCGGCCTCACAGCCGGGCTCTCCCCGCGAGAAGTGGTGGAGACGCTTTACGTGACCACGGTGTTCGCGGGGTTTCCCGCAGGGCTCAACGCGCTGGCCGTGGCGCGCCGCGTGTTCGACGCGCGCGGCGTGAGGCCGGAGCCCGCCGCCCCAAGCGAGGGCGACCGCCGGACGCGCGGACTGAAGGCGTTGAGCGCCACGAGCAGCGCCTCGGGCCAGGCGGTGCTGGACGCCCTGGGCGACATCGCCCCGGAAATGGGCGCGTTCATCCTCGACTTCAGCTACGGCGACGTCATCTCGCGGCCCGGGCTCTCGGCCCGGCGCAAGGAGATCGCCATGGTCGCGGCGGCCGCAGCCCGGGGCGCCATGCGCCCGCAGCTCAAGGTCCATGCCCACGCGGGCCTGCTGGTCGGGCTCACGCGGACGGAGCTGACGGAGCTGGCCATGCAGATTGCCGGATACGCGGGCTTCCCCGCCAGCCTCAACGCCCTGGCCGCCCTGCGCGAGGTGTACGCCGAGGCCGACGCGGCGCGGTAACGCCTTCGGCTGATGCCGTGGTGGAAGCACGCGAAGCACAGGCGCGCAACGCCGAAAAAAGGGCGGACCATCCGTACAGATGGCCCGCCCTTGTGGCGGTAATGCAGGGGGGGTTAGCCGCCCAGGTAGGCCTTTTTGACCTCGGGATCGGCGAGAAGCTCCTCGCTGGTGCCGTGGGCCACAATCTCGCCGGTGTCCAGCACGTAGCCCCGGTGGGCGAAACGAAGCGCAAGGTTGGCATTCTGCTCAATGAGCAGAATGGTGAGCCCGCCCTGGTTCAGCTCCTTGAGCGTGCGGAACATGTCGTACATGAGCAGCGGGGCAAGCCCCATGCTCGGCTCGTCGAGCATGAGAAAGCTGCATTTGGTCATAATGGCGCGGCCAAGGGCGAGCATCTGCTGCTCGCCGCCGGAGAGCGACTCGCTGCGTTGCTTGCGGCGCTCGGCCAAGCGGGGGAACAGCTGGTACACGCGCTCGTAATCCTGGGCGATGTGCTCATGGCCGTCGGTGCGGGCGTAGGTGGCCAGCTTGAGGTTCTCCTCAACCGTAAGGTTGCCGAAAATGCGGCGGCCTTCCGGCACAAGGGCCATGTCCAGGTCGCTCACCACCTTGTGGGGCGGCATGTTCAGCAGGCTCTGGCCCTTGTAGAGGATGTCGCCCTCGGTGACGCGCGGCGCCTCCGGCGGCGGCAACCGGCAAATGCTCATAAGCGTGGTGGACTTGCCAGCGCCGTTGGCGCCGATCAAGGTCACGATCTCGCCCTCCTTCACGTCGAAGGAGATGCCGTGCAGGGCCTCGATATTTCCGTAGCGGACCTTGAGGTTTTTGACTTCCAGCAGCGTGTTCAAATCGTATCGTCTCCGAGGTAAGCTTTAATAACCGTGGGGTTGGACTGGATCTCCTCCGGCGTGCCATCGGCGATGGTGGTGCCGAAGTCCACAACCTTGATGCGCGAGCACAGGCTCATGACCACCGTCATCTGGTGCTCAATCATCCAGATGGTGACGGGGAAGGTGTCGTAGATCCAGCGCACCAGCTTGATGAGGCCCTCCACGTCGGCGGAGTTGAGGCCGGCGGCGGGTTCATCAAGCAGCAGCAACGAAGGCTTGACGCTCATGGCCCGGGCGATCTCCACGCGGCGCTGCACGCCGTATGGCAAGTTGCGCGGCAGCTCATTGGCGCAGTCCTTCAGATCCATGGCCTCAAGCAGCTTCCAGGCGATGTCGTCGATGGCTTTTTCGCGCAGCATGTAGTTCTTGGTGCGCAGAAAGCTGTCGAGCAGGCTGTAGCCCAGGCGGTAGTGCTGGGCGATGCGGATGTTGTCCAGCACCGTCATTTCGCTCCACAGGCGGATGCCCTGGAACGTGCGCGCCACGCCGAGGGCCGTCACCTGATGCGGACGCAGACCCTTGGTGTCCTTGCCGTTCAGGCGGATGGAGCCCTCGCTCGGCTGGTAAAAGCCCGAGATGAGGTTGAACACGGTGGTTTTGCCCGCGCCATTGGGGCCGATAAGCGCCACAAGCTCGTGCTCGCCAATTTCGATATTGAAGTCGTTGACCGCAATCAGGCCGCCGAAGCGGCGAGTAAGTCCGTTGATCTCAAGAAGCGACATGCTCTCTCCGGCTCGCTATTTGAAGGAATAGTACTTGCGCAGTTTGGGGAACAGGTCCGAAAGCTCCTTGTTGCCCATGATGCCCTCCGGGCGGAACTGCATGAGCAGAATAAGCAGCAACGGAATGACGACCCACTTCCAGACATCGAGAAAGCGCAGGGCCTCCATGAGCACCGTATAGCTCACGGCCGCAATGGCCGCACCCGAAAGCGAGCCCATGCCGCCCAGGTAGACCATGACCATGACCTCTGTGGAGCGCATGATGTCGAAGCTCTGCGGATTCACGTAGCCCAGCACATGGGCGTAAAGCCCGCCCGCCAGGCCCGCCAGGCCGGAGGACAGCATGAAGGCGATGAGCTTCATGCGGTTGGTGTCCACGCTCATGATCTCGGCCGCGATCTCGTCCTGGCAAATGGCCGGCACGCCCTTGCCGAGCGTGGACGTGACGAAGCGCCGCAGCAGCCACACGGTGAACACCGAGCCCAGGAGCACAAAGATGAGCATCCAGGGCAGATCGATCACACCGCTCATGGCGCGGTCGGTGGCGCTCATGCCCATGAAGCCGCGCGGCCCGCCGACGATCTCCATGTTGTTGATGGCCGAGATGATGATGTAGTTGGCGGCCAGGGTGATGATGGCCAGGTAGTCGCCGCGTGTCTTGAAGGAGGGGATGGCGACCACGAGCCCGGCCACGGCGGCGGCCCCGGCGCCAACCATTAGCGCGATGGGAAAGCCGATGAAGGCCAGCTGCGGCGGCAGAAGCGGCGCGCCAAGGATCTGGTTCTTGCTGAACATGAGCACGGTGCATAACGACGAGACGTACGCGCCAACGCACATGAACCCGCCGTGTCCGCACGAGAACTCGCCCATGTAGCCGTTCACCAGGTTCAGGCTGGAGGCCAGCATGACGTTGACGCCCATGAACATGATGACCGAGGTGTAGTACTGGTCGAGGATGTTGAGCTGGGACAACGCCACAATAAGGGCGATGAGCGCAAAGAGGCCGATGGTGAAAGTATGTTTCTGCATCGATGCCGCTCCGCCTAGATCTTCGTGGTCTGCGCCACGCCGTAAATGCCGGTGGGTCGCAGCCAGAGAATGATGAGCAGCACCGAGAAGGCGAACAGGTCGCGCAGGGTGCTGGGGAACACGGCCACGACGCCGATCTCGATGAAGCCGAGCATGAAGCCGCCAACGATGGCGCCCCGGATGTCGCCAATGCCGCCGACGACCGCGGCGATGAAGGCCTTCCAGCCGATGAGCGCGCCCATGTAAGGCTCCAGGATGGGGTAGCTCATGGCGAAGAGGATGCCCGCCAGACCAGCCATGGCGGAGCCCAGAACAAAGGTGACCACGATGATGGTGTCCAGCGGAATGCCCATGAGCGGGATGGCGAACTTGTCGTAGCTGATGCCGCGCATGGCCATGCCGATTTTGGTGCGCGTGACGATGAATTGCAGCATCAGGAACACGGCGATGGCCGCCACGATGACCACGACCTTGAGGTTCGTCACCGAGACGCCGCCCAGGTTCCAGATCACCTTGTCGATGAGATCGGGGAAGCGCTTGCGGCTGGCGCCCAGCAGGGCCAGGTTGCCGTTTTCCAGCACAAGGCCGGCCATGAGCGCGGTGATGACCACGTAGAGCCTGTCCGCGCCCTTGCGGCGCAGGGGCCGGTAGGCCGTGCGCTCAAGCGTCACGCCCACAAGCGCGGTCAGGATCATGGTGGCGGGAACCGTAATGGCCAACGCGAGCGCGGGGTCGACATGCAGGCCGAGGTTGAGCCCGCCGATGCCGAGCAGCGTAACCGCCACGAAGTAGGCCAAATACGCGCCCACCATAAATATGTCGCCATGGGCGAAGTTGATGAGCCGGAGCACGCCATAGACCAGCGTGTAGCCCAGAGCGATGAGGGCGTAAAAACTGCCGAACTGCAACGCGTTCAGGATGTTCTGAAAGATTTCCACCGGGGCACCTTGGCTTTGAAGTGATGCTTGCGCGCTGACCGCGTACGGCCATTGCCGGACGGCTGGCGCCGCGCAAAAACGATGTGGGCGGGGACCCATTGTGGGCCCCCGCCCAAGTTCATGCCAATTTTGTCATTACTCGGGGCAGACGGATTCCTTGAACTCGAACTTGCCCTCGGGGCTGATCTGGACGACGACGGCGCACTTGTTGGGGTCGCCGGTGCCGGCGAACTTCATCTTGCCGGTGATGCCGTCGAACTCCTTGATGTTGGCCAACGCGTCGCGCACGGCCTTACGCTCGACCTTGACGTCCTTGTCGATCTTGCCGACGCTCTGAATGGCCTGCAGCACCAAGCGGGTGGCGTCCCAGGTCAGGGCGGCCACGTCGTCCGGGACGTACTTGTACTTGGCGTTGAAGCGGTCGATGAACTCCTTGGTGGCGCCCTGCGCGCCAGCGGCGGCATAGTGGGTGCTGAAGAACTGGCCGATGCAGTCCTTGCCGCAAAGGGTCATGAGCTCAGCGGAGCCCCAGGCGTCGGAGCCCATGAAGGGGCCCTTGTAGCCCAGGTCGTGGGCCTGCTTCACAATCAGGGCGACCTGATTGTAGTTGTCAGGCACGAAGATGAAGTCCGGCTTGGCGCCGACGATCTTGGTCAGCTGGGCGGAGAAGTCCTGGTCCTTGGTGCCGTGCGACTCGAAGCCGACCACGGTGCCGGGGCCCATCTTCTTCTCCCACTCGGCCTTGAAGATCTCGGCCAGACCCTTGGAGTAATCGTTGGCGATGTCGAAAAGAACCGCAGCGGTCTTGGCGCCAAACTGCTTGGCGGCGAAGTTCACGGCCACAGGGCCCTGGAAGGGATCCAGGAAGCAGGCGCGGAACACCCAGGGGCGGTCCTTGGTGGTGTCCGGGTTGGTGGACCAGGGGGTCACCATCACGGTCTGCGCGTCGTTGCAGGTGGCGCCGGCCGGAATGGCCTGCTTGGAGGAGTTCGGGCCCACAATGGCGAGCACATTGTCCTGGTTGATCAGCTTAAGGGCGGCGTTGACGGCGCTCTCAGCCTTGGACTCGTTGTCCTGATAGATGAACTCAAGCTTGTACTTCTTGCCGCCGACCTCAAGGCCGCCCTTGGAGTTGATGTCCTCTTTGAGCATTTCGGCCGCGAACTTGGAAGCCTCGCCGACCTTCGGGATGTCGCCCGTGAGCGGGATGTTGAAGCCGACCTTGATGGTGTTGCTGTCCTTGCCGCAGGCGGCCAGGGCAAACACGCCCAGCCCCAAGGCAAGAACCGCGAACAAAATTTTGACGGTAATCCTTTTCATCCGATCCTCCTAACGAAATTTGTAAAAAACCGTGCAACCCATTGCGTAGCGACCATCATTACCCCAAACCCACTTGGAGTTCAAAGGTTTTTTTACCTTGTCCGGCTGATGCCGGAGTACGCCGAATAATATTCTGCCCGCCCATTCCTCAAGCAGCGTTGCTTCTGGCGGCTCTTTTGTGTATTTTCCCAACTGGTCGACGAAATTTTCTGCCGCACCATGGAGCCACTATGTCCGAAAAAGCTATACGCAAGGTTCTGGAGCACGCCCGCGAGGGACTGCGCGCCCGCGAAACCTTTTTTGAAGAAAACGCCCAGAATCTGGTCGACATCGCCCGCACCATCGCCCTCACCCTCACCGAGGGCGGCAAAGTGCTCTTTTGCGGCAATGGCGGCAGCGCGGCGGACTGCCAGCACCTGGCGGCGGAGTTCGTGAACCGCTTCAAGCTGGAGCGCCCCCCCCTGCCGGCCATCGCGCTCACCACCGACTCCTCCATCCTCACGGCCATTGGCAACGACTACGGCTTCGAGATGGTGTTCGTGAAGCAGGTGCAGGCGCTGGGGCTGGCTGGCGACATCCTCGTTGGCATAACCACCTCCGGCACCAGCAGAAATGTTCTGGCAGCCCTGCGCGAGGGCAAGAACCGCGGCTTGGTCACCATCGGCATGGGCGGCGCCATGACCGGCGAGCTGGAGGGCGTGTGCGACCACATCCTCAGCGTTGGCAGCAAGGACACCGCCATCATCCAGGAAGTGCACATCGCCGCCGGGCACATGCTGTGCCATGTGGTGGACCACTTCCTCTTTGAGTCCGTCATGGAACTCGGCCAGGGCTAGCCATGCTCCGCGCGCTCATCATTGAGGACGCCCCTGTGAACCAGGAATTTCTGCTCCAGGCGCTGAAGCCCTACGCCGAAAGCACCCCCACGTGCAGCGGCGAGGATGGCTTGGCCGCCTACGTGCGCGCCATGCGCGAGGGCCAGCCGTTTGACGTGGTTTTCCTCGACATCATGCTGCCGGGCATGGACGGGTTGAAAACCCTGGAGCACATGCGCGCCGCCGAGGAACAGGAGGAACTGCCCGAATCGAGCCGGGCGCGGGTCATCGTCACCACCGTGCTCGACGACGACCGCACCGCCTCGCGCGCGTTCATCAGCGGCCGCGCCGTCTCGTACATGACCAAGCCCTTCCGCCTGCGGCAAATCCGCGACGAACTCGGCAAGCTGGGGCTCATCGACCTGTAAGCCCGCAAGGAGCGCCCGTGGACAAGCAAAACGCCCCCACCCTCTCCGACCGTTTGCTGGTGTTCGTCGCCACCCTCGGCCCCATTGGCCGCATGCCCAAAGCGCCTGGGACCTGGGGCTCCGCCGCGGCGCTGGCCGCCGCGCCATGGTGCTTCGTGCCGTTGCCGCTGCCGGCCCGGCTGGGCGTGCTGGCCGCCGTGCTCCTCGCCGGAACCTGGGCCGCCGGGCGGGCGGAAAAGATTCTTGGCCGCAAGGATCCCGGCTGCGTGGTTGTGGACGAGCTGCTGGGCCAATGGACGGCCTTCGCCCCGTTCTTCCTTTCCGGCTGGACCCAGAACATGCCGCTTGACCTGCTGGAGCTGTTCCTGCTGTTCCGTTTCTTCGACATTCTCAAGCCCTGGCCCATCCGCGCGTTGGACCGCGGCGTCCCGGGCGGGCTCGGCATCATGCTGGATGACCTGGCCGCCGGACTTTGCGCCGCGGCCGCCTTCGCCCTGCTGCACCTGTTCATCTAGCAGTCGCCCTGCGCCGCCGCGCGCTTCAGTCCGGCGTCCGTCTGCGCCTCGCGGAGCGACCAGCGCAAGCGCTGACGCTTCGGCCAAGCCGTTTCCGCCAAACCACGCGCCCCCTGTCCTCACGCTCCACTGCCGCAGGCGTTGGGCATAAAAAAACCGCCGCTGCCCAGGGGCAACGGCGGTCGGATCTCACGCTTGCGCGCAACGCGGACTAATTCTGGATCTTGAACTCGTCGCGGCGGTTCTTGGACCATGCGGCTTCGCCGTGGCCCTGCTCCAGCGGACGCTCCTTGCCGTAGCTCACGATGGTGATGCGGCTGTCGTTGATGCCGAGCTGGTTCAGGAACTGCTGAGCGGCCTTGGCGCGGCGCTCGCCCAGCGCGAGGTTGTACTCGCTGGTGCCACGCTCGTCGCAGTGGCCTTCCACGATGATGTTGAACAGGCTGTACTTCTTCAGGGCGTCGGCCTTGGCGTTCAGGACCGTGCGGCTCTCCGGGGTCAGCTCAAAGGAGTCGAAGGCGAAGAAAATCATGTTGCCGACGGCCTGCTGGGCCTCGGCGCGCTGGGCCGCGCGCATCTCGTCCTCGGAGAGGCTGCGGGCCGGAGCGGGCTTGTTCTGCCAATCGGTGTCCTTGTCCGAAATCTCGACCTTGGTGGCCGAGGCGGGCATGGCGTCAGTGGTCTTCTTGGCGCAACCGGCCGAGAATGCCACCATTGAGCACACGATCATGGCGCTCATGATAAGACGTTTGGCGTTCATGATACCTCCTTGAAATTCCGTTGCGCTTGCGCGCGTGTTATATTGGCGCCAGGAATGATTCCCGGGGTGCCTCTGTTTCATACGCGGTGCATTTTCCGCCTGTTCCTCCAGAAATGCAAGAGTCTTTTTTGACCAATCAGTCGAGAGCGGGAGCCACTCCCCAGGCCGGGGCCATGGCGTCGCCGGGGCCTGTTGGAATCTGCTTGGCCGGATCGCCGTAGCGCGTGGTGACGAAAATCTTGGTGCCGCCGTTGCGCGTGGAGGCGAAGGAGACGAAGTAGCCGTCGGGGTCGAAACTCGGGTCCTCGTCGTTGCCGGGGCCAAAGGTTATCTGCCGCTCCTGCCCGGCCACAAGGTCGCGGATGAAGATGCGCTGGCCATCGCCCGTGAGCCGCGCGAAAACCACAAAGCGGCCGTCGGGGCTCAGGCTTGGGCGGGTGTTGTACGTGCCCTCGTAGGTGATGCGTTCAACCTGACCGGAGTCGCGGTGGAGCAGAAAAATCTGCGGCCCGCCAAGTCTGCCGGAGCAGAACACCATTTTGTTGCCCGAGAGGTCGAAGCTGGGCGAGACGCTGATGCCCCAACTGGGGGCGAGCGCCTTGCCGGGCCTCATTGCCGCGTCGAGCATGTAGATTTCCGCATGGCCGTTGAGCGACAACGCAATGGCGATGCGGCCGTCTGGGGTGTAGGTGGGGCTGATGGCGATGTTGCCGGCGAACTTGCGCAAGTGCGAGAAGCGCCCGGCGCGATCCCAAATACCCAGCCTGTGGCCCTTGTCCGAAATGTTGGTATAGGCGATGTGCCGGCCGTCCTTGGACCAGGAGGGGCTGACGTTGAAGCCGCCATCGCGGGTGATCTGCGTAAGGCCGCGGCCCAGGGCCGAGGCGGTGAAGAGCTCCTTGCCGCCGTTCACCCGCTTGGAGAAGGCCAGCGTGGAGTCGAAAAAGCCGCTCTTGCCGGTGAGCACGCGCATGAGCTGGGCGCAGAAACGGTCGGCCACGTGGGGCAGCCCGGCCGCGTCCACCTGGCTGTACGCCTTGCCCACCAGCAGCTTGCGCGTGTAGGTCTCGTATACCCGGGCCTCAATGTCCGACCCGCGCGACCCGATGGTCATGACCAGATCGATGCGGCCCAGCTGCAAGGGCTTGAAGTCGATGTCATCGGCCTTGAGCCCCTTGCTCGGGTCGCCGCCGAGAATCTCGTTCAGGTACGCCAGATGCAAAAAAGGCAGGTAGCCGATGTCGCTCTGCACGTAATTGCCGAAGCTGGTGCCGAGGGCCGTGCTGCCGGCCCCGTTGGGGCCGCGCGCGGGCAGCACAAGGATGTTCACCTTGGTCTGGCCAGGGCCGAAGATATCAAAACTCATAATATCCGTGGCGCGGGCGTTCGCTGTGAACAGCAGCACCAGCAAACAAGTCAGCATCCAGATTTTGCGCATTCTATTTTCACCTTATGAGGCAATTTTACAAATGTGCGCCGGCCGCGAAGCCACCCGCCACGGCACGATGAAATCCAGGCGCAGCGTCCCATCCATCCCAGCGGGAGGCGGCGAAGCCTGCTTCGTCTGGCGCACCGCCAGCAGCACGCTCTCACCCACCGCGGCGCTGCCCGATGGGGAGACGATCTGCACATCGGCGATCCGCCCTGGGGATCGATGCGCAGCCACACGCCCGTCACGGCCTTGTTCATGGTCAAAATCCGCCAGTGCGAACGGATGCTCGCGCTCACCCCAAAAATGTAGATGAGCCGGGCATCGGTGGCATCGACGGGAGCGGCCACCCCACGTGACAGATGCACCTCCCCGTCCACCTTCTCCGGGCCTGCGCCCTGCGCGGACCATGCGGAAACCGGACAGACCAGAGCGGCCAGCAACAACGCGGCCAAGCCCCAGCGCGGCGTTCTGCCCCGCCAATCCCCCCGCCAATACTCCCGGCGGAGCCGTGGCACAGCGCGGCGTTAAAATTTCCGGCGAAAACTCCGTGGCGGAACACTCCGCAAGCCGGTTCGGCATCGGAAACATCACTCTGACGCACGCGCTCATTTCATCATTTCCTGCAAATTGAAGTTAAGATGCAGGGTTCCCAGATTCTTGTTGGCCGGAGGCGGCACGACCCCGGTCTCCATTGCGGCGCGCACGGCGGAATCATCATACACGGCGTTGCCCGAGGACTTGGTCACGCGGGCCCCGGTGATCTTGCCCTTTGGGTCAATGCTGATCTCGAGCGTCACCACGATGTTCGTCTCGCGGGCAAAGGTGCCGTAACGCCAATGGCTCTTCACCAGCTGCGTCACAATCGCGCCGTAGACGCTCGAAAGCCCGGTGCCGGTGCCGCCCGCGCCGGCGCCCTTGCCGCCGCCAGCGCCGCCCCGGCCAGTGCCGCCGGCGGTAAAGATGTTGCCCCCGGTGGACTTGCGCAGCGCGGCCAGCTCGCCAGCCACGGGATCGGCCTTGCCCGTCGCCTTGGCCGTGGCTTTGCCTTGCTTGGACTTGTCGGCCACGTCCTTCTTCACGTCCTGCAGGGCCTGCTTCAGCAGATCCTCGCGGGAGGGCTTCTTCTCCTGCTTTTGCTCGGGCTTGGGCGGAGTCTTGTCCTCCACCTTCTTCTCGGGCTTTTTCTTCTCCTCCACCTTCTTCTCGCTGATGAGCTTGGCGTTGTCGCGCACTATGGGCTCGGGCTTGGCGGGCGCGGCCTTGGGCGGCGGCGGCGGCGGGGAGGGCGCGGCGGCGGCCTGCTGCTCCTCCGGCTGGCCCTCGGCCAGAGTGGGCGGGCCGCCAGCGGGCTCGCCGGTCTCTCCGGCGGCCGGATCGGCGGAAGGATTGAGCGAAACGAGATCAACGGTGTACATGGGTTTGTCCATGTCCACCTTTGTGTTGAAGCTGAGATTCAGCATGGCCAGTGTGATCAGCAGCGCATGCAGCAGCAGGGAGAGGAAAAGCCCCGTGGCACGCTGTGAATCCTGCACGAAAAGACCCCTTGCCGCCCGTTTAGTTCTGCGGCTTCTTGCCTTGCTGGGCCTGCTGGGCGGCGTCCTGCTCGCTCGACTCGGCCACAATGCCCAGCTTCTCGATGCCCACGCTCTTGATCTCGCCCATGACCTTGACCACGATGCCGTAGGGCACGTCCTTGTCGGCGCGCAGGTACAGCTGCTTGTTCTGGTTCACCACAAGGTTCGTGAGATGCTGGCGCAGGTCCTCGAAGGGCACGTTGTATTCATCAAGAAAGATGCCGCCATCCTTGTTCACCGTCAGCACCAGGTGGTCGCTTCCGGCGGGCAGGGTGCGCACGCTGCGGGTTTTCGGCAAATCCACATCCACGCCCTGTGTGAGCATGGGCGCGGTGACCATGAAAATAATAAGCAGCACAAGCATCACGTCCACAAAGGGCGTGACGTTAATTTCGGCCATGTAGCCGCGGCCGCCATTCTGCAGGGACATGCCCACGGCGCGCCTCCCTTACTGGTGCCGCGAGGAGCCGGACGCCCAGGAGACCTCGCGCTCTATGCGGTTCAAAAACGCGCCGGCGAAATTCACCATTTCCGTCTCCACCTCGCCCAACATGGCCAGCAGGTAGTTGTAGGCAATGGTGGCGGGAATGGCGACCACAAGACCGATGGCCGTGGTGACCAGCGCCTCGGAGATGCCGGGGGCCACGGTGGCCAGCGCGGCGCTCTGCGAAAGGCCGATGGAGTGAAAGGCGTGCATGATGCCCCACACCGTGCCGAACAGGCCGATGAACGGGGCCGCGTTGGCGCAGGTGGCCAGGAACGAAAGCGAGGTGGACAGGCGCTTCATCTCCTCGGAAACGCCCTGGCGCAGCACGCGCCGCAGGGTGTCCTTCACAAGCATGCGCTTGCGGTCGCGCTCAATGTCCGCCTTTTCCAGCTTGCGGAACTCGCCCACGGCGAGCAGCCCCACCTTGCTCAGCGGCGATCCTTCGTCGCGGCTGATGGCCGAGAGTCCCTCGGAGAGGTCGCCCGCGTCGTTGAACAGGACGCAGCCGCGGGTGACCAGGCTTTTGGTGCGCCGGTACAAAATGAGCTTGCTGAAGATGATGGTCCAGCTCCACAGGCTCATTATGGCCAAAAACGTCAGCACAACCTGGACGCCCAGCGTGGCGCCCATGATCATGCCCAGAAATCCGCTCTCGGGAATCATGCGTTCACATCCTCCTGAAGAAAAATTCGTGTGTGGGCAGAGGGCTAGCGCCGGCTCCGGCAGCGCTCGACTATCTCCCAGCCATTGGCGGCGGCCTGGGCGATGTCCTCCTGCGTGAGCCCCGCGCCAAGACCGATCCTCTGGCGCAGATCACGCGAGACGAGGTCGCCCGGGGCGTGGGCGTCGTTGTCGATGACGAGTTTGGCTCCATGGCGCTTGGCCAGCGCCGCCACGTGCCCGTTGCAATAGCTATGGCCGCGCCGGGTGGTTATCTCCAGCGCCACGCCATACTCGGCCGCCAGCTTGGCCTCCACCTCGGTGATGAGCCCCGGATGCGCCAGCACGTCCACCCGGGCCTCTATGGCCGCAAGGTTGGTGCCCTGCTCCACGGGCTCGACAATGGTTTCGCCGTGGACGACGATGATCTGCGCGCCGGCCTTGCGCGCCATTTGCGCAAAATCGGCCATGAGCGCGGGCGGCACGTGGGTCAGCTCCACCCCGGCGAGGACCTCGATGTCGAAGAAATGGGCGTAGGAATCGGTGAGCCGGCGGATGTTCTCAACGATGAAGGCGATATTGCTGGCGTCGGCGTGGTCGGTAATGGCCATGGCCCGGTAGCCCGCCACCTTGGCCCGGCGGATGAGCTCCGCGGGAATGAGTTCGCCGTCGCTGAACGTGCTGTGCGTGTGCAGGTCGATCATCGCCGCCTCACATCTTGTATTTCAATTCATCGGGCGAGAGGTTCTCCAGCTCGTCCGTCCACTTGTCGCGCTCGGCGTCTGGAAACTCCGCCTTGGCGCCGGCCAGGGTGCGCGTGCCGGCCTCGGCCAGCACAGCCTCCGCGACCAGAATGCGCACGCCCGTGCGCGCGGCCACGGCCACGGCGTCCGACGGACGGCAATCCACGCGCGATAAAATATCCTGGCCATCCACCCGGCGCAAGAGCACCAGCTCGGCGAAAAACGTGCCCTCGCGCAGGGCCGTTATCTCCACCGCCGTCAGCGTGGCGGAAAGCGCCCCGACCACGCGGCCCACCAAGTCGTGGGTCATGGGCCGCGGCGTGGCCACCTCGTTGATGGCCAGCGAAATGGCCATGGCCTCCACCGGGCCTATCCAGATGGGCAGCGCCACATCCCGGGCCTCATCCTTTAGAATGAGCACCGGCGACTGGGCCTTTTCGTCCACCGCCAGACCGTAGATCTTCATTTCTACCATGGCTGGCCCAACCTTTCCCCCACAAGGGAGTGGTTTTTGGCCTCGCTGATGCGCGCGCGCACCAAGCGGCCCGCCAACCCCGCCGCGTCGTCCAGGCGCAGGTTCACCACGCGCCCGGCCGCATCGCGGCCGCGCCAGAAGCACGGCCCATCGTCCTGCCTGCGGCTTTTGGCCTCAAGCAGCACCACGGCCTCGCGGCCTTCCAGGCTTTTTAGAGTTTCTTTAGTAATGACATTTTGTAAAGACTGCAAGCGAACCAGCCTGGCTTTGGACGCGGTTTCCGATACTTTGGGACTCATGCGCACGGCGGCCACTCCCGGCCTGTCGGAGTAGCAAAAGGAGAAGCTCGACTCAAAACGCACGCGCTCCATCATCTCAAGCGTTTGGGCGAAATCCTCGTCCGTTTCGCCGGGAAAGCCCACAATAAGGTCCGTGGTGAGCGCAATTTCCGGCCGGGCGGCGCGCAGCTCGCGCACAATGTCCAGGTAGCGCGCGCGGTCGTACTTGCGGCCCATGCGCTTTAGCACCGCGTCGCTGCCGGATTGCAGCGGCAGGTGCAGGGCCGGGCACAAGTTCTCCAGCTCGCCGAAGGCGCGGATGACCTCGGGGTCGATGTCCTTGGGGTGCGAGGTGGTGAAGCGCAGCCGGGCGAGCCCGGGGATGGCCGCCACGCGGCGCAACAGCTGGGCGAAGCCCACCCCGTCGGCCAGGGCCGAGTCGTCCAGCCCGTAGCTGTTCACGTTCTGGCCCAGCAGGGTCAGCTCGCGCGCACCCTGCTCCACGCGCTGGCGGCACTCGGCCAGCACGGCGTCCGGCCGGCGCGACTTCTGCCGGCCGCGCGTATAGGGCACGATGCAGTAGGCGCAAAAGTTGTCGCAGCCTTGCATGATGTTGACGAAGGCCTGGGCCGGGCCGGCCTCCGGTTCGCCCGCGTCGGCGTCGAAGGCGGGCGCGGCGGCGACAAGCGGCGCGGCCGCGCGCTCTGGATATATGGAAAGAAAGTCGAGCAGGGCGATGCGCTCGCGCGGGTCCTCGGCCAGGCGGTCCAGGGCGTCGGGCGCGCCGGCCACGCCGTCGGACCCGAACACCAGGCGCACAAAGGGGAAGCGTTCGAAAAAGCCCCGGCCGATCTGCTGGGCCACGCAGCCGCCCACAGCCGCGGTGAGGCCGGGCTTGCCGCGCCGATGCGCCAGCAGACGGCCCAGTTCGCTGTAGACCTTCTGCTCCGGCTTGTCGCGCACGCTGCAGGTGTTGACCACGAAGAACCAGGCCTCGTCCTCGGCCACCTGCCGCCAGCCGCGCGCGATGAGGGCGCGCGCCAGCCAATCCGAATCGCCCACGTTCATCTGACAGCCAAAGGTGACGATGTGGAACGTCTTCTCCGGCGTTGGCGGCGTGTTCGGCATGATGCCCGACGGGCTGACCGGCTGTTTGGTCAAGGAGGACTCCGAAAGTGGGTTTGCGGCGGGCTTCCCGCGCGCGATGCGGGCATAGACCCCTTCCCTGCCCAGGTC
>MNUQ01000081.1:19804-19896 GCA_001871085.1 Desulfovibrionaceae bacterium CG1_02_65_16 | reverse complement strand
GCCGCGCGGGTTCGCGCGCGGCCTACGAGACCCATCTGATCCGGCCGGACGGCGGCGAGCGGCTGGTGCGCATCATGCCGTTCCCGCTGTAT
>MNUQ01000081.1:0-19784 GCA_001871085.1 Desulfovibrionaceae bacterium CG1_02_65_16 | reverse complement strand
TCAAAAACGAGGAGACGGGCCTGCCCACAAGCTCCTCCGGCGCGCAGCCCATAAGCCGCCCGAACGCCGGGTTCACGTAGGTCGCCGCCTCGTCCTCGTCGTTGAGCACCACGCCCTGGTCCGTGCTCTCCACCAGGTCGCGGAAGCGCTCCCGGCTTTCGGCGAGGGCGGCCTCGGCGCGCGCCTGCTCGGTCACGTCCTGCACAGTGCACAACAGAAGCGTTCTGCCGCCGGACTCGAAGGGGCCGGAATGCACCCGCACGTTGCGCAGCGAGCCGTCGCGCAGGCGGTGCACAAAATCGGACAAGCCGCCGCACGCCCGCGCGCCGTCCTCTTTCGCGCCAAGCGCATCCGGAGCCAGCAGAGCCAATCCGTCGGCGGCAGGCATGGTCCGCAGCTCGTCGCGCGTGTAGCCGTAGTATTCCGCGGCGGCGCGGTTGGCGTCCACAATGCGCCCATCCCGCGGGTCCACAAGCAGGCACACGGCGCGGTTGTTCTCAAACATGGCCTCGTAAAGGGCCTCGTGCTCGGCCCGGGCGGCCTCGGCGGCCTTGCGCTCGGAAATATCCTTCAGCGCGCCGATGAAGAAGCGCACCGCGCCGTCCTCCCCGCGCACCAGGCCCACGTTCAGCTGCCCCCAAACGGGACGACGGCTCTTGTCCACCGCGCGCAGCTCCAGCCGGTAGCTCTCGCGCCGGCCCGCCAGCGCCTCGCCCGTCAGGCGCGCGTTCTCCTCCCAGTCGTCCGGGTGGATGATGTCCTGCCAGAACAGGCCCAGAAACTCCTCACGCGTGTAGCCCAGCAAATCCAGCATGGCCGGGTTCACGTCGAGCAAATGGTCGTCGGGTCCGCACACGGCGATGGGCATGCTGGATTGCTGGTACACGGTGCGGTTGTAAGCCTCGCTCTGGCGCAGCTCCGCGGTCATGGCCGCGGCCAGGGCCTCGGCCCGGGCGCGCGTCACGTCGATGTTGCGCACGATGAGCCACACCGCCGCGCTCAGCATCACGCCAAGCAGCATAAGCACCAGCGGCTCGCGCCGACCGGCGGAGAAGATCCCGGGGCGGGGCTGCGTGAACACGAAGGTCCACTGCCGGCCATAAAAACCGCGCACGCTTGTACGACCAACGGCCTGCCCCGTGACGTCCCGCGTGTTGCTGTAAAGCAGCGACTCGGACGAGGCCGTCGGGCCATCGTATACGGCGACGCCGAAGGGCGCGCCCCCCGCGCCCAGCAGCTCCGTGAGCAGACTTTTGATGCGGAACGGCGCGCAGAGCACCCCGCGCAGCGCGGCGCGGCGGGCGGCCACGGTGTCCGTTGGCGCGCCCTGCCGATACACCGGCACAATGAGCAGGCAGCTCGGCTCCGCGGCGCTCTCGCCGGTGGCCCGGGCCAGCGTCACCTTGCCGGTGAGGCTGGCCTCGCCGGTGTCGCGCGCGCGCGCAATGGCCGCGCGACGCAGGGAGTCGGAACCCATGTCGAAGCCGATGACGCGCTGGTTGCGGCTGTTTGCCGGCGCAAAGTACGCCACGGGGAAATAGTCGGCGCGCACGCCAGACGGAAATATTTCATAGCCTGCGGAGATGCTCCGGCGTTGGCGCAGGTGCCGGGCGAGCCCGTCTGCCGTAACGCGGGGCGCATAGCCCAGGCCCTGGGCGTCGGGGAAGAAGTCCGCGTAGTCCAGGCTGTCCACATAGGCGCGCCACTGGGCGGCGGTGATGTCGCCGGCGGAGTTGTTCAGCAGGCCCAGGCCGCCGCGCAGCAAAAATTCATAGTCGCGCAGGCGTTCCTCCACGCCTGTCTCAATGCGCCGGCTCTCCCGGTCCAGGCCGGCGCGCTCGCCGCGGCTGTAGCCACGGGCCGAGGCCAGGGCCAGGATTCCAGCCGCCGCGAGGATGAGCAGCGGCGGCAGCCAGACCTTCCACGGCGAAAGCGGCCGGGGTGGCGTGGGAGCCCCGGCGGGAGATGAGGGAACGTGCGACATATGGCTCCCTGCGGCGCGAATCCGCGCCGGGGGCTTGTGGTTACGTAGAAAAAACGTTTTGCATCTATCAGGCTGCGTAGTCCGGTGCAAGACCGGCTACTGCGACAGCCCCGGCATCCACAGGAAATAGAGTCCCGCACGGGGCGGCAGCAGATTCTCCAGGCCCAGGTTCACCAACGCCGGGCGCTGCTCCAGGGCCTCCGCGCCGGGCTGGTAGTAGGTGGCGTCCGGCGCGGGGCGCCGGCGGTAGGAGACCACGCGGGCGTCGGCCGGCAGACCGGCCAGCTTCGCCGCCTCGGCCAGGGCGTCCTCCATGTAGCCTATGCTGTCCACCAGCCCCACGTCCTTGGCCTCCTGCGCGGTGAACACCCGGGCCGTGGAGACGATGGCGAGCGCCGCGGGGTCCAGCTTGCGGCGCTCGCGCACGAGGCCGATGAAGCGCCCGGCCTGGGCCTTGACCATGGCGTCAACAAGCCGTTTCTCCTCCGGCGTGGCCGGGCGGAAGGGCGAGCCCATGTCTTTTTGCGCGCCGGACTTGCTCACGTCGACCCCGACGCCGATCTTATCCAGCAGGCTGGCCACGCGCGGCTGCAAAAAAATAACGCCCACGCTGCCGGTTATGGTGGTGGGCAGGGCGCAAATGCGGTCCGCCGGAAGCGCGACGTAATAGCCGCCGCTGGCCGCCAGCCCCATGAGCTCCGCCACAACCTTCACGCCGGTCTCGGCCTTGTAGGCCGTTATCTCGTGGTAGATCACGTCGCTTGCGGCCACGGTGCCGCCGGGGGAGTCCACCTTGAGGACAAGGGCCTTGATGTCCTTGTCCTTGCGGGCGAGCCTGAGCTGCGCGGCCACCTGCTCCACGGCGCTGGGCCGCGTGCGCAGCAGGCCCTCCGAGCCGTGCTCGCTGATGAGCCCGTCTATGCTCACGAGCAGGATCTTGCCCGAACCCGAGCCCGAAAGGGTCTGCTCCTTGTAGGGCGCGCCAGCGTTGCCGAACACGCTGAAGCTGGGCGAGCAGGCGCCCAGGCACAGGCAGGCCGCCAGCAGCAAAATGAAGGGCAGAACGGGGGCGGGGATGATGCGGCGCATGGCGTTCCTTCCGGGGCGTCCCGGCGGTTACGATGTTGCGGCGAGGACAAAGCCGGCGCAGGCCGCGAGCTCGCCCATGATGATGGACGCGCCCAGAAAGTCGCCGTTGATCCCGGCCACGGCGCGCGAGAGACGGTACAGCGGCGTGAGCAGGATCAACGCGCCAAGCGCGGCGTAGAGTGCGGCGAGCGGGGCCAGAAACAGCGCCGGCCCCAGCGCCAGCACAAGCGCCCAGGCCACGGCGCGGCCGTCCGCCCCGGCGATGAACAGTCCGCCGAGCCCGGGGCGCGTGCGGCCTCGGCCGGCGCGGCCGAAACACACGCCGCAGGCCCGGCCGAACACGAAAATCCATGGCAGGGGCCACAACCGCGCCAGCGGCTCGGACCAGCCGGGCAGGGCCGCAAACACGGCGGCCAGCAGCGCCGTCTGCCCCAGCAGGGCGAGGGCCACGGCCGCCACGCCGAAGGTGCCGGCCCGGCTGTCCTTCACGATGGCCCAGAAACGCTCCGGGCTGGTGTGCTGGGCCGCGCCGTCCATGACGTCGGACAGGCCGTCCAGATGCAGCCCGCGCGTGAGATAGGCCGCAAGAAGAACCACGGTCCAGGCCTGAATGAGGGGCCGGCCGGAAAAAAGCCCGAGCAGCGCCGGGGCGCATGCGACCAGTCCAATGACCAGCCCGCACAGGGGCAGGTGGAACATGGTGCGGCGCATGTCCGCCTCGTCGATGACGCGGGCCGGGGCCAGACGTGAAAGAAACCCCAGGGTGGCGAGAAAACGCCGCAGCATGCGCGCCCTACTCCTCCCAGACCAGACGCAGGGCGTCGCCCCGGCGCAGCCCAAGGATCACGGCGGCGGAGGCCTGGTTGGCCGCCAGCTCGAAAAAGCCCTGGCTGCCCGTCAAAAAACCCACACCGCCTTCGGGAACCTGCGCGTAGGCGCGCACTTGGTGCACAACGCGGCGCTGGCCCCAGGGCATCTGCACGGCCGTCACCGGCCATGGCGGCGGGGTCGCCGCCCGCAGCGAGAGCAGGCAGTTGCCGTAGCGGTCCACGTGCAGCACATGAACGTCGATCTCCCTGGTCTTGCGGTGGATGCGCGCCTCGGCCCAGTCCGGCCGCACCAGCTCTCTGGGATTGATCTCGCGGCCCATGTCCTCCAGCTGCTCGCCGGCGGAAAGACGGCCGGCCAGCGGCGCGAAGATGTCGCGTCCGTGGAACGTGGCCGAGGCCGCGTACGAAGACGCCGGGTCGGAAAGGTCGAACACGCGCGGCGGCGCAATGCCCGGCGTGCCGAGAAGCAGCCCCAGCAGGCCGTTGTCCGGGGCGAGAATGTCCTGCCCGCCCTTGGCGTTGGGCACATGCGCGCCCACGATGCGCCGGGGGGAGCCCACGCCGGGGTCCACCACGCACACGAACACCGCCGTGGACGGGAAATGCGGCGCGCTGGCCGCCAGAAAGAACGCCGCCTGCGACACGGCGAAGGGCTCCACGCTGTGCGAAATGTCGAGCAGGGTCGCCCCCGGGGCCAGCCGCGCCAACGCGGCGCGCAGCTGCCCGGCGTAGGGATCGGCCAGGCCGAAGTCCGTCAACAATGCAATGGGCCGCATGGTCACAGCGCCTTCCGGCCGGAGAAGCCCTGGCCCTGCACGTTGAAGCCCGAGCCCATGATGAGGAACGCCCCGGGATCAATTTCGTACACCAGCTCCTCCAGCCGTTTGAGTTCGATGTTGTTCAGCATGGTGAGCACCACCTGCCGGGGCTCGCCGCTCCAGCCGCCGCGCGCCTCCAGCAGGGTGGCCCCGCGTCCCAGGCGGTGCAGCACAGCCTGCACGATGGCGTCGGGCCGGCTGGAGATGACAAGCGCCATGCGCCGCTCGCTGAACATGGACAGGCAGGCGTCCGTCACCCAGCCCACCAGGAAGTTCATGGCCACGGAGTAGAGCACAACCTCCAGCTTCAGCGTGGCGAAGCCCGCCGCGAACACCACGACGTTGAACAGGAACTCGAAGCGGCCAATGGGAATGCCGAGCTTTTCGCGGCAGATGACGGCCAGGATGTCCGAGCCGCCGGTGGAGCCCATGGAGCGCAGCGCCACGCCGATGCCCGCCCCCAGCGTCACGCCGCAGGCGATGACCGCGAGCCAGGGATCGTCCAGCGGCAGGGTGTAGTCGATCCAGCCGATGAGCACGCTGGTGGCGGCCATGCCATACAGGCTGTAGAGCACAAAGCGCCGGCTGACCATTTTGAGGCCCACGAGCATGATGGGCACGTTGAGCGCGAAGTACCAGAGGCTGGTATCGATTTTGGGGAACACATAATAGCCCAGCAGCGCCAGGCCGGACACCCCGCCGGCCAGCAGCCCGTGGGGCGCGGCCACGCTTTTGATGGCGAAAGCCACAAGCAGCGACCCCGCGGTGAGCAGGAAAAGATTCCATGGCACCGTGAAGGCGTAGCGGCGCAGGCTGCGGCGCAATGTGGAGGCGTTGGCGGCTGTCATGACGGGCACCTGGCGCGGAAGCTTACAGGATTCCCGGGCGGAGCGGAAGAGCCGGGCGCGGACTTCCCCCGCCGCGCGATTCTTCCTCGCGCGGATTCACTGGCCCTGGGCACGCGGCGATCCGGGGGAACGTCTAAAGGCTGTGCAACAGCCCAGAGATGCTCAGACACTCCGCGTGATAGGCGCAACCGCCCTGGTCGCAATACCCCTGATCCGCGCGGCCAAAGCAGTCGAAGTGCCCCTCGGAGCGCTGGGCCAGGCGCACGGACTCCACGCGGGCGAGCGTGGCCTCGCGCCCGGCGCTGCTTTTCGCCGGAACCCCGGCCGGAATCTTCTTCGCGGGCACGGCGGCGGCGGTGCGCTTGGCGGGCACGGCCGAGGGCGCCATCTTCGCCGGGGCCGACGCCGCCTTCTTGGCCGGCACGGCGGACGCCTTCTTCGCCGCGGCAGGCTTTTTCGTCCCAGCGGGCTTCTTCACGGAGGCGGTTGCTGTGCTCTTGCGAGTGCCGGTGGTCATGGTCTTTCAACTCCTGTGCTGAATGTTGCCCCTTCGATTTGGACTCCACACTACCGCATCCCCGGCGCGTTGCAAGCCCCCCGCGCGCACGTTTATCCCGCTGACCGCCGACGCTTGTGCCAGGGATCGCCGCGCTGCGGCCCGCCTTGCCAAAGGCCGGCGTTTTCACTATCCCGATGACACGAAACCGCAACGTGGAGTGAGCCCGCATGAATGTGCTTGTCATCGGCTCCGGCGGCAGGGAGCATGCCCTGTGCTGGAAGCTTTCGCAGAATCCGCGCGTGTCGCGCATCCTCGCCGCGCCCGGCAACGGGGGCACCGCCCAGGTGGCCCAAAACGTCCCGCTCAAGGACGACGACATCAACGGGCTCATCGCCCTGGCCAAGGCCGAGGCGGTCGGACTGGTTGTCGTTGGACCAGAGGCCCCGCTGGTGGCCGGCATGGCCGACGCCTGCGCCCGGGAGGGCATCCCGTGCTTCGGCCCCTCCGCCTTCGCCGCGCGGCTGGAGGGCAGCAAGGCCTTCGCCAAAACCATCATGCGCGAGGCCGGCGTGCCCACGGCCGGCTTCGGCGTGTTTGACGACGTGGAGGCGGCCCGCGAGTATGTGCGGGCCCACGGCGCGCCGCTGGTGGTCAAGGCCGACGGGCTGGCGGCCGGCAAGGGCGTGGTGGTGGCCAAAACCGTTGAGGAGGCGCTTGAGGCCATCGACGACATGATGGTCAAAAAAAGCTTCGGCGCGGCCGGGGCCACCGTCGTGGTGGAGGACGCGCTCATCGGCGAGGAGGCCTCGTTTCTGGCTTTCTGCGACGGCGAGCGTTTCGCGCTCCTGCCCTCCGCCCAGGACCACAAGGCCGTGTTCGATGGCGACCAGGGGCCGAACACCGGCGGCATGGGCGCGTACAGCCCCGCGCCGGTTCTGCCGCAGGAGCAGTACGCCGCCACGGCGGAGCTGTGCATCCGCCCCATTTTAAAGCGCCTGGCCGAGCTGGGGCATCCCTTCAAGGGCGTGCTGTACGCCGGGCTCATGTTCACCAAGAGCGGCCCCATGGTGCTGGAGTACAACGTGCGCTTCGGCGATCCCGAGTGCCAGCCGCTGCTCATGCGCCTGGACGGCGACCTGCTCGACATCATGTTCGCCTGCGCCGAGGGACGCCTTGACCCGGCCATGGCGCGCGTGCGGCCGGAAACCGCCCTGTGCGTCGTTCTGGCCGCGCCCGGCTATCCCGCAAGCTATCCCAAGGGCATGGCGATTACGGGCCTCGCCGAGGCCGACGCCCTGCCGGACGTGAAGGTCTTCCAGGCCGGCACTAAAATTCAGGACGGCAAACCCGTCACCAGCGGCGGGCGCGTGCTCGGCGTCACCGCGCTGGGCGCCACTCTGGCCGAGGCCAAGGCCAAGGCCTACGCCGCCGTCGCCAAGGTCCACTTCGAGGGCCGCCACTTCCGCCGCGACATCGGCGACAAGGGCATCGCCCGCGCCAAATAGGAGAGGCTCCAATGATCAAAGTCGCCATATTCATGGGCAGCGCCTCGGACGAGGCCCTCATGACGCCCTGCGCCGAGGTGCTCGCCAAGCTCGGCATCGCCTACCGGTTCACCGTAACCAGCGCCCACAGAACGCCGGAGCGCACCGAGCGGCTCGTCGCCGAGCTGGAGGCCGACGGCTGCCAGGTGTTCATCTGCGCCGCGGGCATGGCCGCGCACCTGGCCGGGGCGGTTGCCGCGCGCACGTGCAAGCCCGTGTTGGGCGTGCCGCTGGCCGCCTCGCCCCTTTCCGGCATGGACGCCCTGTTCGCCACCGTGCAAATGCCTCCGGGATTCCCCGTGGGCACGCTGGCCCTGGACAAGCCCGGCGCGAAAAACGCCGCGTGGATGGCCGCGCAGATCCTGGCCCTTTCCGACCCGGCCCTGGCCCAGCGCCTGCGCGACGAGCGCGCCGGGTTCATCGCCGGCGTGGAGAAGGCCGCAAAAACCGTGGAAGAGGCCGACGCCGCCCGACGCGCGGGCCCGAAATAGTCCCAGCCCCAGCACAAGGAGCATCCATGCCCGCGTCTCAGCTCGCCGACGTGAAGGGCCGCACCGTCAGCTATCTCAGGCTGTCCGTCACCGACCACTGCAATTTGCGCTGCATTTACTGCGACAGGCAGATGCGCCACCGGCTCACGCACTTTGACGTGCTGCGTTACGAGGAGATGCTCGACCTCATCGGCATGGCGGAAGAAATGGGCATACGCAAAGTGCGCCTCACCGGAGGCGAACCCTTCGCCCGGCGCGACTTCATGGAGTTTGTGGAGCGGGCGGCCGCGCGCTTCCCCGAGCTCACGCTGCGGATAACCACCAACGGCACGCTGCTGGCCCCCAACGCCGCGCGTCTGGCCACCGCCGGGGTGGACCGCGTGAACATCTCGCTGGACACGCTGAATCCGGCCACCTTCGCGCGCGTCACCGGGCAGGACCTCTACGCCGAGGTGCGCCGGGGCATCGAGGCCTGCATCAACGCCGGCCTGGGGGTCAAAATCAACGCCGTGGCCCTGCGCGGCGTCAACGACCATGAGCTGGCCGGCTTTCTCGACCTGGCGCGGCGGCTGCCCCTGGACGTGCGCTTCATCGAGTACATGCCCATGGGCGGCGCGGACTGGAAGCCCGAGCAGGTGTGGAGCGCCCAGGATATTCTGGCCGAGGCCAAGGCGCTTGCCGAACTCACCCCCCTCGCGCGCGACGACGCCGACGCCGGCCCGGCGCAGATGTACGCCATTGGCGGCGGCGCGGGACGCTTCGGGCTCATCACGCCGCTCTCCAATCATTTTTGCGGAACCTGCAACCGCCTGCGCATCACCAGCGGCGGCGAACTGCGCACCTGCCTGTTCAGCGACCGCACCTACCGCCTGCGCCCGGCCCTGCGCCACAAAAAGCTTGGCTTGCCCGCAGTTGCGCGGATTGTGCGGCTGGCCCTCAAGCACAAGCCCGTGGGCGCGGAGCTGCTTGCCGCGCGGCGCGCGGGACAGGGCGTTTCGGCCACGGCCATGTCGGCCATCGGCGGCTAAGCAGCGGCTGCGCGGCGGACCTGCCCCCAGCGCATAAAAACACGCGGGCCAGACCTACGCGGACGAATTCCGACTGGTCCGGCCCGCGTGTGCGGCCCAACTGGGCCTGCGCGGGTTAGTTGAACGGCGCCTGGGTTGTGTGCGGACGCCCCTCCGGGGCCTTGCGCAAACGCACCACCTGGGTGCTGAAGCTGTGCTGTCCGGGCTGGCAGGCCGGGCAGCCGTCAGACACGATCATGCACTTCTCGTCCAGTGACTGGGCGTCTATGCCCGCCCAGGCGAGAATCCTGGTCGTATCGCCAGGGCTCCAGAGCACAGGCTGTCCACACTTGGCGCATTCCACATACAAGAGCTCCGGGTCGAATCGGGTGGTCGCCATTTCCGGCATCTCCTTGCTGCTGTGTCACCCGCCGCAGGCGTCCGAAACCATCAAACGCCACGGCAAGGGCCTGTGTCCTTAGTTTTCAGAATAATCCTCCTGGCGCAAAGCGCAACCCCCGCAACACAGACGGCCCGGGCCCGGGGAACAGCTTAACGAGACGGGGGACATAAGTATAAAGTCCTACGTAATCTTTTATGTATGTTTTTCCCTGTTCTTTCTTTACTTCCAAGGGCCCCTTCAGTATTTTGATTGCGTAGTGCTGTTTTGAGGTCGCCAACGTGCTGCATCATGCGCCAAGACGAACGACAACCCCCTTTGAGGAGTACGCGATGGATGATTTTCTGAAAGAAGCGCTGGACATCGTTAAGGCCCAGGCCACTGTGCGAACCATGACGGAGGAAGAGATTCTCTCCATGGTCCGCAGTCTGTGCAACGGTATCCGCTCCATCGGCGAGGCGACGGCTGATGAGGATGATACCACACCCACCCCTGTCACGGATCCCAAAAAGGCCGTGCGCGAAAAAAGCATCATTTGCCTGGAATCGGGCAAGACGTTCAAAGTCCTCACCAAACGCCACTTGGCAAAGTATGGGCTCACCCCGGACGAATACCGCGAAAAGTGGGGGTATCCCAAAAAAATGCCTCTGGTCTGCAAGGAATTGCAGCGCCAGCGCCGCAAAAAGATGAAGGAAATGAAGCTGTGGGAACGCAGGGTCAAACAGTAGCGCCCACCTTATGCGGCAAAAAGGGGGCCCATGGGCCCCCTTTTTATTGCGAAAACGGGTTATCAAACGGCGTTGCCGCGCCAACGGTACCGGCCACGGGCAAGAAACTGCACCCGCCCTTTATCGCGCAACACCTGTAGCTGTTGCCGAAGCTTCTCCCGGATGTGTTGATTGCCGGGATGTTGGCGCTGAAACTCGTCCTCATGCGCGTACAGATCCGCCAGAGTGAATTCCCGACCACGCAGGCGCTCAATGCAACGCATCACGGAGACTAGCCAACCGCGCGCCTGCACCGTTCCCACGTTTCGAAGGAATTGGGTCTCGCTCCAAGCGTCAAGGACGGCCCCCTGCCCCCTGGCTTTGCCGCCTGTAACAAAGAAAACGCGACCGGTCTCTGGCACTGCGGCAATTTCAATGGTGCAGCCAACCCACCCGGCACGGCGGGCCGTGGGCGCCAGCGGCGCGCGCTTGCGGATTAATTCCGGCGTAAAAAAGTATCGCGGCACGACAAAAACATTTCGCACCGCAAGCGACGCCCTGTCATAGCTCAAAAGGATAAGATTGGGGTTGTTGGCGGCAAGCAGCCGACGAATCATGGCCGAATATGCGCCACCAGGAATGCGCGCACACCGATTTGCGCTGGTGCTTTTCAACTCGTACTCTTCCCGGCAGGCGGCGCAAAAAAAATCCGCAACTGGCGCGTTGTTGGGAAATCTCTCCAGCCGACCTCCGCATTGAGGACAAAACAGATGCTCCACGGCCCAACACTCCGAGAGCACCCGGATGCGCTGAGAGCGGTTCGTGAACTCACACGCCGAAAGGTTCAGGGCTGGCAGCACGCATCATTCACCGCAAGGCCTATGCCGAGGGCTCCTCACAAAAAGCTGGCATGGCCCAGAGCGGGCTCCACACGCAGGCTTGTTCCACACTCCCAAGCTTCTGACAAGAGCCGCCCCTAACGCTAGTGCCCGTGGCGCTTTTGCAGCCAGGCGCGCAGCAATATGGCCGCAAGGTTCATGCCCAGCACAAGGGCGATGAGCACAAGCGACGTGCCGTATTGCAGGGGCCGCGTCTTCTCGATCTCCGTGCCGGCGGTGGCCAGCACATAGATGTGATACGGCAGGGCCATGACATCCGAAAACATGCTTGAGGGCATCTTGGGCGTGTAGAACACCGCCGCCGTGAACATGATCGCCGCGGTTTCGCCCGCCGCCCGGCCAATGCCCAGAATGCTGCCAGTGAGGATGCCAGGAAGGGCGCTGGGCAGCACCACCCGCCAGATCGTCTGCCATTTGGTGCCGCCAAGGGCGAGGCTCGCCTCGCGGTAGGTGGCGGGCACGTTGCGCAGGGCCTCCTCCGCAGTGCCTATGACCACCGGCAGGCACAGCGCCCCAAGGGTCAGCCAGCCGGCCGCCAGGGAAACGCCCAGCTTCATGGCCGTGACGAAGAACCCCAGCCCGAACAGACCGAAGACCACGGACGGCACGCCCGCAAGATTGTTCACGCCCAGGCGGATGACGCGCATGAGCGTTCCCGGCCGCGCGTACTCGTGCAGGTAGATGGCGCTGGCCACGCCAAGCGGCAGGGCCACGGCCATGGACCCCAGCGAGAGCAGCAGCGTGCCCACGATGCACGGCCACACGCCGCCCTCGGTCATGTTGTTGCGCGGGGCCTCGGTCAAAAACTGCCAGTTAATGACGGAAATGCCGTTTTTCACCAAAAAACCCACAATGATGACCAGCGCCGCCGCCACGATGAGAATGGCGGCGCGCAGCAGCATGAATACGAACCACTCCATCCCGTTGCGGCGGATGTCGCGGCCTTGCGCAATGGTCAGGGAGACGCGCCGGAGCGGCGGGGCGGGAGCGATGGCGGAGCTTGCCGGAGTGGTCATGGATTTCTTCCTCATGCTTACAGGGAGGCCGAGCCCACTTGCCGGTGCTTGTGGGAGATGTAGTCGGCCAGCACGTTGAATCCGAGCGTCACCACAAAGAGCACCATGGCGATGGCGAACAGCGCGTGGTAGTGGTTGCTGCGGAAGGGCGCCTCGGCCATTTCCGCGGCTATGCTCGCGGGCATGGGCCGCACGGGGCCGAAAAGCGAGTCGGGCAGGACGGCCGCGCCGCCCGCCACCATGAGCACGACCATGGTTTCGCCAATGGCCCGGCTCATGCCGAGGATGACCGCCGTGCCGATGCCGGAAAGCGCGGCCGGAATGGTGACGCGCAGGAGCGTCTCCAGGTGCGTGGCGCCCAGGGCCAGGCTGGCCTCCTTCAGCTCGCGCGGGACGGCGTAAATGGCGTCCTCGGAAACGCTGGCGATGGTGGGCACGCTCATGAACGCCAGCATGAGCGAGGCGTTGAAGAGGTTGAGCCCCACCGGGATGTCGAAGTGATCCTGCAGGAACGGAGCCAGCACCACCATGCCGAAGAAGCCGATGACCACCGAGGGCAGGCTCGCCAGCATCTCCACCACGGGTTTGGCTATGGCGCGCACCTTGGGGTTGGCTATCTCGGCCAGGTACACCGCGCTCATAACGCCCAGCGGAATGGCCAACAGCGAGGAGAGCGTCGTCACCGCGCCGCTGGCGGCGATAAGCGGCAGAATGCCGTAGTCCGGCCGGGCCTCGTCGGTGGGATACCAGTCCAAGCCGCCCAGAAAGCCTTTGATGCTCACGAAATGGAAGGTGGGCAGCCCCTCCATGAACAGAAAAATCATAATGAGGGCCAGGATGGCCAGCGACGTCACCGCGGTGGCCAAAAAGACCTGCTTGATGAGCGCTTCTTTCGTACGTCTGTGCATGGGTTCCTCTTGTCCCCCTGCGCTTTCCCGCCCCTGCCCGGATGGGCGGGTCAGGGGCGGGGCGCAAAGGAAGGGGTTCTTGGCGCTACTCTGGAGGAGATGCTTACTTCTTGCCCTTCTTGCCGGCGGACTTCAGGCTCTTCAGGGGAATGTAGTCCACGGAGGCCACGATCTTCTGGCCGGCGGGCGAGAGAATGTAGTTCACAAGCTTGGCCACGTCGCCGGTGGGCTCGCCGTTGGTGTACAGGTACAGGCCGCGGGAGACGGGGTAGGTGCCGTTCAGGGTGGTGGCGATGCTGCCGGCCACGCCTTCAACAGTGAGGTCCTTCAGGCCGGGGGCCTTGGCGTAGGCCAGACCCACGTAGCCGATGGAGCCCTTCTGCTTGGAGACGACCTGCGCCACGGCGCCGTTGCTGGCCTGCATCTGGGCGCGGGCGTAAACGCGCTCCTTCTTCAGAACATGCTCGCCCCAGTACTCGAACGTGCCGGAGGAGGAGTCGCGGGAGACGACGGAGATGGGGCCGGCCGCGCCGCCCACGTCCTTCCAGTCGGTGATCTTGCCGGTGAAGATGTCCTTCAGCTGCGCCATGGACAGGTTCTTGACCGGGTTGGAGCTGTTCACAATGGGGGTGATGCAGTCATAGGCGATGACGATCTGCTTCGGGTGGATGCCCTTGGCGTTGGCCTGCTGGATCTCGGTGGGCTTCATCTCGCGGCTCATCATGGCCAGCGGGGTGGTGCCGTCGATGAGGGCCTTGGCGCCGTCGCCGGAGCCGGAGGCGGAAATGGAGATGGACACGCCCTTATGCTGGGCCATGAAGGCTTCGACAGCCTTCTGCATGATGGGCTGCACGGTGGTGGAGCCCTTGACGGCGATTTCGCCTGCGAAAGAAGTGGCGGCCATGCCCAAAACAAGCAGACCGGCGAGGACGGAACTTAAGCGTTTCATGGATTCCTCCGAAAGGGTTGATGTTCATGTCCGGTACGGGCATCATATATCCGCGTACTGTGACGGTTGTGTGACGGCGGCGAGAAAGGTGGGTGACGCCGCGCGCCAGCCCCTCCCCGGCGCGATCAAAGGGCGCGGAAAAGGGCGCGACAGGAGGAACAATGCAGGTCGATTACGCCATCATCGGCGCGGGCCCCACGGGCCTGGGCGCGGCGCAACGCCTCTCCGAGCTCGGCTGCGGCTCTTACGCGGTCTTCGAAAAAAACGCCTACGCCGGCGGCCTGGCCGCCAGCTTCAAGGACGGCCACGGCTACACCTGGGACATTGGCGGGCATGTGGTCTTTTCGCACTACGAGTATTTCGACCGCCTGCTGGACAGCCTGATGGGCGCCGAGCAGCTGCGCCACCAGCGCAAGGCCTGGGTGCGCGCCTGCGGAACCTGGGTGCCCTACCCCTTTCAGAACAACATCCGCCACCTGCCGGCGCAGGCCAAATGGCGCTGCGTGCGGGGGCTGCTTCCCGGCCACCGGCCGGAGGGCGCGCCGGCGAACTTCCGCCAATGGATCCTCTCGGTCTTTGGCGAGGGCATCGCCGAGGTGTTCCTGTGGCCCTACAACTACAAAGTGTGGGCCATAGACCCCGCGCACATGAACACCACCTGGGTGGGCGAGCGAGTCAGCGTCATCGACCTTGAGGGCGTGCTCAAAAACATCCTTCTGGAGCAGGACGAGCTGGGCTGGGGCCCCAACCGCACCTTCGCCTTTCCCGCCACAGGCGGCACGGGCGAGGTGTTCCGCCGGCTGGCCGCGCGCCACGCGGAGCACATCCGCTACGACTGCGCCGTGGCCGCCATCGACCCGGCGAAAAAAACGCTGACCACCGCCGGCGGCGAGACCGTCGGCTACAAGCATCTTTTGAGCACCGGCCCGCTGGACATGCTGCTGCGCGACCAGATCACCGGCGCGCCGGAGGCGCTTATCGCGGCCACGGGGCGGCTGAAGCACAACGGCGTTTTCGTGGCGGGCGTGGGCGCGCGCGGCCGGGCCCTCCACCGGGGCGAGGCCGACGACCGCTGCTGGATGTACTTCCCCGAGGACGACTGCCCCTTCTACCGCGTGACGAACTTTCACAACTACGCGCCCGCCAACGTGCCCGAAAGCGATCCCGGCCGCGCGGCGCTGTTGTGCGAAACCAGCTTCTCCGAGCACAAGCCCGAGGACCTCGCGGGGCTCATGGACCGCACCGTCAAAGGACTGGACACCGTGGGGCTTTTGGCGAAGGATGCGGCCGTTGAAAGCCGCTTCTCGCTCACCGTGGATTACGGCTATCCCGTGCCCTGCCTGGAGCGCGACCGCATCCTGCGCGAGGCGCAGCCCTGGCTGGAGGCCCGGGAGATATACTCCCGCGGACGCTTCGGCGGCTGGAAGTACGAGGTGAGCAACATGGACCACAGCGTCATGCAGGGCGTGGAATGGGCCCAGCGCATGGTGCGAAACGAACCGGAGACAACGTACACGTGGAGCTGACCGATCCGACGATTTTCACCGCCCGCCGCGAGCGCCTGCGCGCCGTAATGGCCGCAAAAAACCTTCCGGCGCTGCTCGTCACCTTTGCCGCCAACCGCTACTACCTGTCCGGCTTCGAACTCGCCGACTCCCAGTGCAACGAGTCCGTGGGCTGGCTGATCGTGCTGCCTTCCGGGCCGACAGGCGGCCGCGACCTGCTCATGACCGACGCGCGCTTCACCGAAGCCGCCAAACGCCTGTGGCCGCAAGAGGACACACTCATCTACGGGGCCGGCAAGCACGCCGAGCTGGCCAAGATTCTGCGCGGCCGCGGCGTTTCCGCCCTGGGCTACGACCCGCGCGCCGTCAACGTCTTTGATTACGACGCCCTGCGCGAACACTTCGAGCTCGTGCCCGTGGGCGGCGTGGTGGAGGAGCTGCGGCGCATCAAGGAGCCGGCGGAGCTGGACCTTCTGCGCGCCTCCTGCGGGCTCAACCACCACGTCATGCGCGCCCTCACCGACGTTCTTGTTCCCGGCATGACCGAAACCGAGGCCGCCTGGCAGATAGAGCGCCTGTTCCGCGAGGCCGGGGCCGAGGGCCTCTCGTTCCCCTCGATTGTGGGCGTGAACCAGAACGCCGCCCTGCCCCACGCCATTCCCGGCGAGACCAAGATCCGCCAGGAAAGCCTGGTGCTGGTGGACGCCGGCTGCCGCCTGGCGGCCTACTGCTCCGACCAGACGCGCACCTATTGGGTCGGCCGCGAGCCCAGCGAACGCTTTCAGGACACCAAACGCCTGGTGCAGGCCGCGCAAAAGGCCGCCATGGCCGTCATCCGGCCCGGCGTGGCCTTCGCCGACGCCTACGCCGCCGCCCGACGCGTTTTCGAGGACGCGGGCGTGGCCCGCCAGTTCACGCACTCCCTCGGCCACGGCATCGGCCTGGAGACCCACGAGGGCCCCAGCCTCTCCCCCCGGGCCCAGGGCGTGTTCGCCCCCGGCATGGTCGTCACCGTGGAGCCCGGCCTGTACGACGCCGCCTGGGGCGGCGTGCGCTGGGAGTTCATGGTCGCCGTCACCCCGGACGGCTGCGCCCCGCTCTAACCCCTTCAACCAAAAGGACCGCATGACCACGCATCGATTCGGCCACGTGGCCCTCATGGGCCCGCCCAACGCCGGCAAAAGCACGCTGCTCAACCGCATCCTGGGGCAAAAGCTCGCCATCGTCACCGCCAAGCCCCAAACCACGCGCAACGCCATCAGCGGCATCCACAACACGCCTGGGGCGCAGGTCGTCTTCCTCGACACCCCCGGCGTGCACCGCATGGCCGGCCGCATGAACCGGCTGCTGCTGGAGGCCGCCTGGGGCGCGCTCTCCCAGGCCGACGCCGTGGTGCTGCTGCTGGACGCGCGTCTCTACGCCCAAAAGCCGCAGCTCTTCGACCGCGAGATCCGCCCCCTCACCGACCCCATCGGCCGCGTGGGCCGGCCCGTGTTCATCGCCGCCAACAAGGTGGACGGGCTCAAACCCAAGGAGAAGATGCTTCCGCTTTTGCTGCGCATCGGCCAGGCCTTCCCCCAGGCCGAAATCTTCCCCATCTCCGCCGTCAGCGGCGAAGGCGTCGACGACCTCCTCGCCGCCGTCATCAAGACCCTGCCCGAAGGGCCCGCCCAGTACCCGGAGGACCAGCTCTCCACCGCGCCCCTGCGCTTTCTCGCCGCCGAGATCATCCGCGAGAAGCTCTTCCTTGAGCTGGAGCAGGAGCTGCCCTACAACACCATCGTCGAAATAGAGCAGTGGGAGGAGCCGGAAGCCGGCGCCGTGCGCATCAACGCCTGCATCCACGTGGCGCGCGCCAACCACAAGGGCATGGTCATCGGCAAGGGCGGGCAGTTGCTCAAAAAAATCGGCACCGCCGCGCGCCTGGAGCTGGAGGTCATGCTCGACCGCCAGGTGCTGCTGGAGCTGTGGGTCAAGGTGCGCGAGGACTGGACCGAGGACGACGCCTTCCTGCGCGAGATGGGACTGGGAGAGTAAGCAAGAGTATTTGGGGGGCATGATGCCCCCCCCCCGCAAGGCTTCGGGAACGGCGCGGCGCCAACGGTCCACACACGTGCGGCTCCAACCACGCGGGGCTGCGCTGTCCGGTGCGGCTGGAGCCAACGGCCCGCACGCGCCGTTCCAATTCCCTCCTGTTTCGGTCCCGGTTGACTCGCATTCCCCCCCCGAGTAAAGAAGGGCGAGCCGTCGTGCCAGCGTCGCGGGAGCAAAAGCGCCGTGCGCTGCGCGTTTGCGGCGGCCACCTGCCCACGCACGAGGAACCCGCATGACCGAAGATATCGCCGGCGTCCCCACCGGAGACGCCTTGCCCGCCGAGAACGCGACCGACAATCTGCCTGAGGGCTTTGAGCGCCAGCGCATGGACGTGGACATCGCCTGCGTCGGCTTCGGCCCGGCCATGGGCGGCTTTCTGCATACGCTCTCAAACGGGCTGCTGAACGAGGACGGCACGCCGGTGGCCGAAAGCAAGGCCATGCCAGGCATGCCGCCGCAGGTCATCTGCTACGAGCGCGCCGACGACCTCGGCTTCGGCGTTTCCGGCGTGGTGACCAAGGGCCGCGGCGTGCGCGCCAGCTTCCCCGCTCTCGACCTCGCGCAGATTCCCTTCGCCACCGAGGTGACGCACGAGGAGGTGCTCTACCTGCTCGACCCCGTCGGCGCGAGCCGCCGACCGTTTTTGCTGCGCGCGGCCGACAAGGCGCTCAAGGCCCTTGGCCTGGCCAAGGACCACGCCTACAAACTGCCGTACATTCCGTCGTTTTTGCGCAAGGAGCCGGGCATGCTGCTCTCCATCGGGCAGTTCAACCAGTGGGCGGCGGGACAGATAATGGCCCAAGGCCAGGCGCAAATTTGGCCCGGCACGCCCGTGGCCGCGCCCATTCTTTTCGACAAGGTCGTGGCCGGCGTGCGCCTGCAGGACCAGGGCGTGGACAAGCAGGGCAAGCCCGAGGCCGGGTTCATGCCCGGCATGGACATCCGCGCGCAGCTCACCGTGGTGGGCGACGGCCCCGTGGGCGCCGTGGGCCGCAAGCTGGACCAGACGCTGGGCCTGCCCACGGGCAACCACGCGCGCGAGTGGGCCGTGGGCATGAAGATGGTGGTGGACCTGCCCGAGGGCTGCGCGCTCAAGGAAGGCGCGGTGCTGCACACCCTGGGCTACCCGGAGCCCGGCATTTTCGGTTTTCTTTACGTTTACCCCGGCAACGTGGCCAGCCTGGGCATCTTCGTGCCCAGCTGGTTCGACAGCCCGGTGCGCACGGCCTACCGCTATTTGCAGCACTGGATGCAGCACCCCGCCCTGTGGAAGCACCTCAAGGGCGGGCGCATGCGCTCCTGGGGGGCCAAGAGTCTGAACGAGTCGGGCCGCAAGGGTGAGCCGTTCCTCGCGGGCGACGGTTTCGCGCGCATCGGCGAGGGCTCCGGCACAACCAACGTGCTCACGGGCTCCGGCTTCGACGAAGCCTGGACCTCCGGCGTGCTGCTGGGCGCCAGCGTCCTGGAGCTTCTGCGCGAGGACAAGCCCTTCACCCGCGAGAATCTCGACAAAACCTACGTGCGCCGCCGCCGCGAATCGTGGCTGGAGCGCGAGGCGAAAATAGCCGAAAAAGCGCGCGACGGCTTCCAGACCGGCGTCATCCAAGGGCTCATTGGCATGGCCCTCACCGGCCTCACCGAGGGCCGCCTTAACGCGCCCGGCCTGTCCAAGAAACCGCACGAGCGCATCCCCAGCATCGAGGAATACTACCGCGGTCGCATCTCGGCCGAGGAGATCGCCGCCATCCGCCGCGACTGCACCGCCAAGGGCCTGCCCCTGCACGGCGCGCTCATGGACCGCGCGGGCTGGCCCAAGATTGAGCACGACGGCCAGCTGCTCGTGTCGCACCAGGACGCCCTGCTCATGGGCGGCAAGGTGCAGGCCCCGGCCGGCTACCGCGACCACGTGACCTTCAAAAGCCACGCCCTGTGCGGCGTCTGCGATGAAAAGGTCTGCATCGAGGCCTGCTCAGGCCAAGCCATCACCACCAATCCGGAGGGCGGCGCGCCGCTGTTCGACCGCGAAAAATGCGTGCACTGCGGCGCATGCCTCTGGAATTGCAGCAAGCCCGCGCCCGAGGGCGGCGAATCCGCCAACGTCGACTTCCAGGCTGGCGCCGGCGGCCTGCACTCGGCCGAGAATTAGCAACTGCGGCAGGCAAACCGGGGAAGGGGCGGGGCCCCTTCCCCGGACCC
>MNUQ01000025.1 GCA_001871085.1 Desulfovibrionaceae bacterium CG1_02_65_16 | reverse complement strand
GGCCCGCCGCTAAAAGTCCGGCATGCCGCCGGGCGTTCCGCCAAACATCAGCATATGCATGCGCCGGGCCATTTGCGGGGCTATGGGCGACTGCCAGTAGCCCAGCGCGTCGGCGATGAGCGACGCCGCGATGAGAATGGCCAGGCACCCGGCCGCGATGCTCCACCAGGGGATGCGGCGGGAAAAAACGCTTACGCCCAGGCAGTCTTTGACCGGGCAGGCGCTCACGCATTCGCCGCAGCCCTGGCAGTCGGGCGAGGAGACGCGCGCAAGCGTGTCCACGGGCAGCCCCACCGGGCAGGCCTTGGCGCAGCGCCCGCAGGAAACGCAGGCGCCCGCGTCGCGCGTCACCGCCGTGGGCGAAAGCCACCCCAGCAGGCCCAGCAGCGCGCCATAGGGGCACAGCGCGCGGCACCAAAAAGCCGGAATGACCATTGAGGCCGCGGCCAGCGTGCCAAAGACGGTCAGCGCCGCGGTGGAGGGGCTTTCGAAGAAGAGCAGCATCTTGGTGTCGGCCACCATGTTGAAGGGCGCGCGCAGAAACTGCTCGGTGTCCTCAAGGTTCATGGTCACCGCAACATACCCAAAGCCAAGCAGCAGCAGGTATTTGGGCGCGCCAAGCAACAGGCGGCCATTGGGGCCGGGCTGGCGGGCGATTTTGAGCTTGCGGCCAAGCCGCTCCAGCAGATTGGATGCGAGGCCCACGGGGCAGAGCTGCCCGCAAAAGCCTTTGCGCAGCAGCCAAGCCATGAGCAGAATAGCCAGAAAGATCACCAGCCCGGCCGGATGCACCGGGTCCCACCGGCCGGTGAAGAGCAGGCGCTTGGCCGCGATGAGCGCGCTGATGGGCAGAAAACCTTCCACGGCGGGCGGCTTGGGGGTGAATGTTTCCGTAAGGCCCATGGCCCAGTTGACATGGGCCAGAAAGCGCATGCCGGTCCAGGCGAGGAACAAAGCGAAGCCGCCCTGCGCCAGCAAGCGCAGGGTCGAGGGGGTGAGGCGTTGTTTCATGGCGGTGTGTCGCCGGGCTTACGCCCAGGCGCGGACCTCCGCCGCGAAGCGTTCGAGGGTGTTCGGCTGGCCCTCTTTGTAGTCGTCGGGGTAGAGCAGGGCGGACATATAGAACACGCTGCCGATGCGCAGGCTGTTGTGCGCGCTCATGGAGAACAGCCCCAGGCGTTCGTCGGCCTCCTCGGCGCGCGGTTCGGGCAGGGTGAGCACCAGGGGGCGGGCGTCGTCGGCCAGGGCCGCCAGCAGCTCGGCCTTTTGGCGCATCAGGGCCTGGTAGGCGGCTTGCCCGCCGGCCTGTCCGCTGGCTTGCCCGCCGGCCTGTCCGCCGTTCAGCTCCGCCGCCGCGCGGGTCTCAATGTCCTTCACGGCCTGGGCCTTCTGATCAAGATAGTCCGCCAGGGCGGCGGTTGGGGTCGCGGTCATTTCAGGTCCTCCTTGGTCGAATCCCGGCGGATCCGTTAGGCCCGCAAGGTAAGTCCCCCGGGGCGGCGTGGCAAGTGCGGGGTTCTGCACCAGCCTCGGGCGGCTTTTGACAGACGCCCGCTTTCCCGGTACCCCATCGCGACAAGTGCAAACAGCCCAAGGAGGCCGATCGTGTCCATACTTTCCACAAGCCTGGGCCTCACCCGCTACCGCGTGGTGGAGGACATCCCCGACTCCCTGTGGCGCGAGGTGCCCAAGCGCCTTGCGGACAACGCCTTCCGCGACATCGACGACTGCGTGGATGAGCGTTCGTTCGGCTGGTGCAACCTCGACAACATGCTCGACATGCAGTGGGCCGACTCGCCCCCGGAAAAGGGCCACTACATGTGCTTCAGCCTCCGGCTCGACACGCGGCGCATTCCCCCTGCCGTGTTCAAAAAACATTGCATGATCGCCCTGGCCAATGAGCTGTCCCAGGCCAAGGCCGAGGGCAAAAGCTTCATCTCCAAGGACCGCCGCCGCGAGATCAAGGACCAGGTGATGCTGCGCCTGCGCGCGCGCAGCCTGCCGGTGCCGGCCGTGTTCGACGCCGTGTGGAACACGCAGTCCGGGCGGGTGGTTCTCGCCACCACCAACGCCAAGGCGCGCGCCCTGTTCGAGGACCATTTCAACCTGTCCTTCGGTCTGGAGCTGGAGGCGCTCACGCCCTTCGCCCTGGCCACCGACATGCTGGGCGAAGCGGCCGTGGCGCGCCTGGAGACCCTTGAACCCACGTCCTTCATCTAGGGGAGCACCATGGACCGCACACTGACCGAACGCGAAAGCACCATTTTGGGGCAGGATTTCCTGACCTGGCTGTGGCACGTCACCGAGGCGCGCGGCGGCGTGTTCCAGGACGCCGAGGGCCGTGAGTTCCACCTGCGCATGGAGGAGCGGCTGAGCGTGCAGGGCGGCGACGGCGAGGGGCTTGAGTCCGCCAGCGTCAAGAGCCCCAGCGGCGAGCTCACCGAGGCGCGCAGCGGCCTGCGCACGGGAAAGAAGGTCAACCGGGCGCAGCTGCGCTTCGACCGCGACCCCGAGGCCTGGCAGGTGACGGTGAAGGACTCGGATTTTTCCCTCTCCGGCCTCAAAACGCCCAAGGTGGAGTCTGGCAAGAGCGATGACGACGACCCCGACGCCCGCGTGCTGGAGAAGCTTTTTTTGGTGGAGCAGTGCCTGGAGCTGCTGGACGGCGTGTACCGCGAGTTTTTGGCCGTGCGTCTTTCGTCCAAATGGGCGGAGGAGACGCGCACCGTGGCCGCCTGGATAGCCAAGGGCTAGCGTTATGAACGCGCCCGACAACAGCGACGTCCGTCACGACCCGCGCCCGGTTCTGGCCGCCTACGGCGACAGTCTGGTGGCAGGCTGGGGGGTGGCGGAGTCCGAGGCCCTGCCCGTGCGTCTGGAGGCCTGCCTGGCCCAGGCGGGCAAGCCCTGGCGCGTGCTGAATTTCGGCGTTTCCGGCGACACCTCGGTGGAGGGGCTGGAGCGTCTGTCGGACGTGCTTGCGGCCCAGCCCAGGGCGGCGCTGCTGGAGTTCGGCGCCAACGACTGTTATCAAGGCCTGCCCGTGAAGGCCACGGCCGACGCGCTGGAGCAGATGATCAAGGGGCTGCTGGACGCTGGCGTGCGCGTTTTTCTGGCGGGTTGGCGCACCCGCTCCGATCTGTTCACGCCGGAGTTTGACGACCCGGACCTGGCCGGGCTGGTGCCCATTGCGCCTCCGCTGTTCAATGCGAAGTATGTCAAAAAGTTCAACGCGGTGCATGCTTGGCTGGCCGAGAAGCACCATTTGCCGCTTTTGCCGCACATTCTCGACCCGTTGCTGGACCCGGCGCTGGCCGGGGCGTTTCAGGCCGACGGCGTGCATCCCAGCGCCAAGGGCGCGCGCCTGCTCGCCGAGGCGCTGACCCCGCTGCTATTGCCTCTGCTCGACGACTAGCCTCCGCCGCCCGCCTCGGCTCCGCCCCCGGTCCCCATCTCGTCAATCAAAGATTGCTTCGTTTTTGCTGCGCAGGCATTGCGCAAGCCGTTGCGCCGGTGCTGGCGGGGCGCTGCGCCGCTTTCTGCCCGCGCGGGCGCGTGCGTTTTCCCCGGTCCGTCTTGCCAAAGAGTCTTGCCGAAGCGCCTTCCCTGCCTGCCCGGCCGGGGGCGCCTGGGGTCGGCTGCGCTCTGTGCCTGGTCGCGCCCCGTCTGACGGAACGCGGTCTCACGCGGTTCCGGGGGCGGCGAAGGCGGTCGCCGTGGTCGCTCACGCCAGGTCCAGGGTCTCCAGCACGGTTTGTGCGCGGTGGACATACGTGTGCGCGCGCGCAAGCTCCGCCCGCCAGGCCTGCCTGAGCGCCGCCCCGTGCGCCGCCGCGTTCGGCGTCGCCGTGAGCGAGCGCAGCAGCGGGGCGATGTCCTCCGGCCGCGCAAACGTGATGGGCCGCGTCAGCTCGTGCGGGAAGATTCCGAGTCCTGGCGTGGCGTCGGTGATGAGCAGCCCGCCGGAGGCCCACACGTCGAAGTGTCGCTGGGTGAGCCCGCGCGGCAGGAGCGGACTGGTGCAATTGAGGCAGGCGGCGGCCGAGGCGCAGATGTCGGGCAGGGCTGTGTAATAATCCACGGGCGGGCGCAGGTCCGCATCGGCCGGCAACAGCTCCCGCCAGCCCGCATCGCCAAAAACCGTGAGCCCGCCGGGCAAATCCGCCTGCGCCCGGTTCAGGCAGGCCGCGCGCCAGGTCTTGCCCGTCTCCTCCGCGCAGAAAGCCGCGTGGCGCGCGTCCGCTCCGGGCCACAGCCGCTCCACGCCCAGGCGCGTCAGCCACCAGCCGAAATCCGGCCGGCCGCCAGCCGCCATGAGCCGCGTGGCCTCGGTGCGGGCGGCATCGGGCACGGCGCAGCCCGCGAAGAACGCGGCTTTGTCCGGGAAGGCGCTGCGGCCCACGAACACCAGCCGGCCGGCCAGATTCGCCTTGGCCGGCGCGGGCGTTTGGGGCTCATCGGCCAGCTGGCGTGCGCGCGCGGCCAGCGGCAGGTGATGCGCGCCGCGCGCCCCCAGACGCGTGAGGGGCTCAAGGAACCAGTCGTCGGTGACGAAGAGCGGCAGGTCCATCCAGAAGCGCGCCTTGAGCCTGGAGAGCAGATTGAGCGGGTTATCCACGCACCATACGGCCACGCGGGCCCCGGCCGCGGCCAGCAGGTGCGCGGCCTCGCCCAGGGCGTCGAGCCCCTGGAAGTTGATGGAGAGATAGAGGGCCGGGCACTCGCCGCCGGCCAGCAGGGCGGGCAGGGCGCTTTCGCCCTTTGCAAGCGGGGAGGGCAGCTCGCGCACGCGCCAGCCCAGCGCCTCGAAGGCCTCGCGCAGCTCCAGGCGCAGCAGGTCGGCCTCGCCGCCGGGCAGCCACAGCAGCCTGGGCTTGGGCGCGGGCGGCTGCGGCAGCAGGGCGAGGCGCAGCCGCGCCAGCAGCGGTCCCCAGAAGCCGGGGAGCAACCGGGGGCCCGGGCGGTACAGCAGCACGCGCGACGCGCGCGTGAGGGTGCGCAGGGCCTCCGCGTCGCTTGGAGCCGTCACCGCCTCGAAGTTTGCCGGGATGCCGGCGCGCCAGGCCTCGCCCAGCTGGGCGGCCGCGGCAGGGGCCTCGATGTAGCGCACGCGGGCGGCCTGCGCGTCCGGCAGGCCGAGCAGGGCCGGGAGTTTCGCTGGCTCCGGGCCAAGGCCGAGGAGCAGCGTGTCCGGTCCGCCGTCCAGCAGCGGCAGAAAATCGTCCGCCGCCGCCGGCAGGGTTTTGGGCAGGCCCAGCTCATCGAGGATGCGCGGGCGTAGGGGGCGCTGCGCGTTGCCGGGCGCGTTGTCGGGCATGGGGGAAACTCCTCGCCTGCTTGGCAAGCTGTGCGGATTACGCTAGGGGTGCTGCGAACAGGACGGCCCATGAAACAATATCGCGACCATTATTTCAAGCGCGCCAAGGCGGAAAACTATCCCGCCCGCAGCGTGTACAAGCTGCAGGAGCTCGACGCCAAGTTCGCGCTGTTGAAGCCCGGGCTCAAGGTGCTGGACCTCGGCGCCGCGCCGGGCTCGTGGACGTTATTCGCCGCCAAGAAGGTCGGCCCGGCCGGGCGCGTGCTCGCGCTGGACATTCAGACCACCGAGCAGGAGTTCCCGGAAAACGTGACCTTTTTGGTGCACGACGCCTTCGAGGACAGCCCGGAGTTGCTGGCCCGCATGGCGCCGCTCTTGCCGTTCGACTTCGTCATGAGCGACATGGCACCCCGCACCACGGGCGTCAAGTTCACGGACCAGGCGCGCAGCGTGGAGTTGTGCGAGCGCGCCCGCGACGTGGCCCTGCGGCGGCTTACGCCGGGCGGCAACTTTGTGGCCAAGATTTTCGAGGGGCCGGACGCCAAGGATTTTCAGGAGTCGCTGCGGCCGTATTTTGAGAAAGTGCGCGGCTTCAAGCCCAAGAGCTCCCGGGCGGAAAGCAAGGAGACCTTCATCGTGGGGCTTGGCTTTCGGGGCGAGCTAACGTAAAGTATTCCGTTTTGGAGCCACAGGGCGCCACATTAATTTCTTTGGAGGATTCATGTCCGGACATAGCAAATGGGCCACGATCAAACGCGCCAAGGCCAAAACCGACGCCAAGAAGGGCGCGGTGTTCACCAAGGTCACCAAGGATATCATCCTGGCGGCCAAGGGCGGCGGCGATCCCAATATGAATGCCCGCCTGCGCGCGGTCATCGCCAAGGCCAAATCCGCCAACATGCCCAATGACAAGATTGAGCAGGCCATCAAGAAAGGCACCGGCGAGCTTGCGGGCGGCGAAATTTTTGAGATGTTCTACGAGGGGTACGCTCCCGGCGGCGTGGCCATGCTGGTGGAGGTGGCCACGGACAACAAAAACCGCACCATCGCCGAAGTGCGCCACATCATCTCCAAGGGCGGCGGCAACATGGGCGAGCCCGGCAGCGTGGCCTGGATGTTCGACAAGCGCGGCGTGCTCTCCTTCGACCCCGCCAAGTACACCGAGGATCAGGTGATGGAGGTGGCGCTGGAGGCCGGAGCGGACGACGTGGTGGCCGAAGAGGACACCCTTGAGGTGCGCGTGGCCCCGGAGAACTACTCCGAGGTCGAGAAGGCCTTTGAGGACGCCGGCATTGCCGTGGAGAGCTCCGATTTGACCATGCTGCCCAAGAATCTGACCCCGGTGGACGCGGCCACGGCCCGCAAGGTGATGAACCTCATGGAGAATCTTGAGGACAACGAGGACGTGCAGAACGTCTACGTCACCGCCGACTTCACCGACGAAATCATGGAAGAGCTGGGGTAGCATGGCGTTGCCCGTCGCGGTGCTGGGGCTCGATCCCGGAAGCCGGGTGACCGGCTACGGGGTCGTGCGCGAGGCCTCCGGCCGCGCCGAGCTCGTAGCCGTGGGCACCATCCGCACGCCCTCCGACGGGGACATGGCCGAGCGGCTCGGCGTCATATATACCCGCGTGGCCGAGGTCATCCGCGAGTTCACCCCCACGGAGGCCGCCATCGAGTCGGTCTTCGTGTCCAAGAACACCGCCTCGGCCCTTAAGCTGGGCCAGGCGCGCGGCGCGGCCATGGCCGCCTGCGCCGTGGCCGGCCTCTCCGTCGCCGGCTACCCGCCCACCCAGGTCAAAAAGAGCCTGGTGGGCGTGGGCCGGGCGGAGAAGGAGCAGGTCGCCTTCATGGTGGCGCAGATTCTGGGCGTCAAAAAGCCGGATTGGGCGCTGGACGCCAGCGACGCGCTGGCCATCGCCATTTGCCACCTGAACGAGCGGCGCATGCGCAGGCTCACGGAGACGCGGTCATGATCGCCTACCTTGAGGGACGGCTGCTCGACCTGACGGCCAAGGGCTGCGTCGTTCTCACCCCTGGCGGCGTGGGCTACGAGCTGGCCCTGCCCTCCACCGCGCTCGCCGTTTTGCCGCAGAAGGGCGGGCAGGTTGCGCTTTTTACGCACATGATCGTGCGGGAGGACGCGCTGGACCTGTACGGCTTCATGGCGCGCGACGACCGCGACCTCTTCCGTCTGCTCATCGGCATAGAGAAGCTGGGGCCCAAGAAAGCGCTCTCCATCCTTTCCCATTTCACCCCGGAGCACCTGCGCGAGATAACCCTGCGCGAGGACGCGGACATGCTGGCCACCGTGCCCGGCATAGGCCCCAAGAGCGCGCGGGAGATCATGTGGAAGCTCAAGGACAAGGTGACGGGAATCAAGACAGGGCCCACGCTGGCCGCCGCGCCGCAAACCGCGCCCCAGGGCGAGTATTTTGACGCGCTCTCGGGCATGAAGGCGCTTGGCTACACCGAGGACGAGGCCCGGCCCATGATGCGCGAGATTTTCGAGGCCGAGCCGGACATTGACGCGAGCACGGCCCTACGTCTGGCCCTGAAGAAGATCGCCGCCGCGCGGTCGTAACGGTCGGGGGCTGCCATGAGCGACGACATTACCGGCAAAAATCCCCAGGTGGACGACACCGTCCGGCCGCAGCGCCTGGACGACTTCATCGGCCAGGCGGACGTGCGCGCCAACCTCTCCGTGTTCATCCAGGCGGCCAGGGAGCGCGGCCGCGCGCTGGACCACACGCTGTTTTCCGGCAACCCCGGCCTGGGCAAAACCACCCTGGCGCAGATCATGGCCAGCGAGCTTGGCGTGAACATGGTCTCCACCTCCGGCCCCGTGCTGGAGCGCGTGGGCGATCTGGCCGCCATCCTCACCAATCTGGCCCGCCACGACATCCTCTTCATCGACGAGATCCACCGCATGCCCGCCACAGTGGAGGAGATTTTGTACCCCGCCATGGAGGACTACAAGATCGACCTCATCATCGGCCAGGGCCCGGGCGCGCGCACGGTCAAAATAGATCTGGAGCCCTTTACCCTGGTTGGCGCCACGACGCGCGTGGGCCTGCTCACCTCGCCCCTGCGCGACCGTTTCGGCTGCGTGTTCCGTCTGGAGTTCTACTCGCCGGAGGAGCTTGCCCGCATTGTTTTGCGTGCGGCGAACATTCTGCACATCAATGTGACGGAGGAGGGCGCCTGGGCCATTGGGCGGCGCTCGCGCGGTACGCCCCGCATCGCCGGGCGGCTGCTCAGGCGCATCCGCGACTACGCCGTGGTTTCCGGCCAGGGCGTGGTGGACAAGCAGCTTGCCGAGGCCTCGCTGGACCGGCTCGACGTGGATCCGCATGGCCTGGACCAGATGGACCGCAAGATCCTTTCGCTCATCGTGAACCAGTTCAGCGGCGGGCCCGTGGGCGTCAAAACCATCGCCGTGGCCTGCTCGGAGGAGCCCCGCACCATCGAGGACATCTATGAGCCCTTTCTCATCCAGTGCGGGTTCATCAAGCGCACGCCGCGCGGCCGCGTGGCCACGGCCAAGGCCTACCAGCACCTCAAAATGCGCATGGACGATGAAGGCGGCGGCCGGTTGTAGCATTCGCCCGCGTTCCGGAAGTTTCTTGTCTTTCCACACGGAATATTTATTTTGAGGAACCGCCGGGTTGCCTGCCGTGGGTCGGAAATCCGCCCGCGGCGGGCGCAAAATCGGCTTGACGGCGCAGGCGATAGTCTGTAAGCGCCTGTTGAGTTTGTGACAGCCCGGTGACTATTTGGCTGCTTGGCGTCTTGTCGGTTTACAGTACGTCTTTTTCGGATAACGTCCCGAACTGCATGTCGCCGGAGAACCGGCGCAAGACCTCCCCTGGACCTGGATGCGACTTTGGGCCGCCCGCTCCATGGGAACACGGAGGAACCGTCATGTTCGGACAACTTTTCCAGCCCATGCATCTGCTGTTGGTTCTTGTCATCGCCCTGCTTCTTTTCGGCCCCGGCAAACTGCCGCAGCTGGGAGCGAGCATCGGCAAGAGCATTCGCGAACTGCGAAAAGGCCTGGACGGCACCGAAGCGCCCAGCCAACCCACCCAGTCTACCCAAAGTACGGATACACGAAAATAGCGCGCCGCCGCGCCCTGATCGGTCCTTCTGACCGGTCCTAACGCCCGGCGGCCGCGAGCCAACCGGAGTCCGCTTTCTTGCGGCCCTCCGGACCTTCGTGTTGCTGTATTCGATTGGCGCGCCACGCGCCACAGGGAGGCTGTCATGTCCCAGCACGCCAATGATATTTTCTTGAGCGCGGTCCTTGATCGCCCGGTCATCAGCCTCTCTGGCCGGGAGGTGGGCAAGCTGCTCGACGTGGCCATGAGCCCTGGCGATCCGCTTCCGGTGGTGCACCACCTGCTGGTGAAGACGACCACCGGCACCCGGCGGGTGGCCTTCTCCGACCTCGCCCTGTTCAATCAGGTTGTCGTTTCGCTCAAGCGCGAGCCCGAGTCTTTGCCCAACCTGCCCGTGGCCGAGAATGAGGTGCTTATGCGCCGCGACATTCTCGACAAGCAGATTGTGGACGTGGACGGCGCCAAGGTGGTGCGCGTGAACGACCTCAAGCTGGCCCTCACCGGCAACGGCCTGTGCCTCTCGGCCGTGGATGTCGGCTTCCGGGGCATTCTGCGCCGGTTGGGCTACCTCAAGGCCTGGGATTTCCTCGGCGGGGCGCTGCACCGGCAACTCCCCGCCAAAGAAATCGACTGGCTGCTGGTGGCCCCGCTGGAGGCCAATCTTTCGCAGCTCACCCTCACCGTCACGCGCGACAAACTCTCCGACATGCACCCCGCCGACCTGGCGAACATCATCGCCCAGCTGCCCCATAGAAACGTCACCGCCGTGCTCAACTCCATCGACCTGGAGGCCGCGGGCGAGGCCATTGGCGAGATGGAACCCGAGATGTCCAGCCGCGTGCTCTCCCAGTTGGAAAGCGCCCACGCGGCCGACGTGCTGGAGGAGATGCCCCCCGACGAGGCGGCCGACGTGCTGGCCGAGCTCTCCGACGAAAAGGCCAGGGAGCTGTTGGCGCAGATGGACCCCGAGGACGCGGAGAAGGTGCAGGAGCTGCTGGAGCACGAGGACGACTCCGCCGGCGGCCTGATGAACAACGAGTTTCTTTTCGTGCCCCCGGAGGCCACGGTGGAGGAGACCCTGGCCCAGGTGCGTCTGCTCGCCGACGAGATTGATAACATCTACTATGTGTACGTGCTGGACAAGGATGAGCGGGTGCAGGGCGTAACGAGCCTGAAGCGCCTGCTGCTGGCGCGCGGCGAGGAGCCCATTGCGGGGATTATGAGCCGCAACCCCAAGACCGTGCAGGTGGATTCGAGCCTGGAGGACGTGCTGGAGCTGGTGGTGGAGTATAAGTTCGCCGCCGTGCCGGTGCTGGAGGAGGACGGCCGCATGGCCGGCATCGTCTCCGCCGACGACATCATGGAGCACTTTCTGCCCTTCGCCCTGCGATGGAAGCAGTACAAGGCCCTGCGCAACTTCTAGCCTTCGGGGAACAACGCCATGAGCCTCGCTTCCATCTTCAAGCCCCTGGGCAAACTGAACCGCCGCAACATCGTCATGTTTCTGGCCCTGCTTGGGCCGGGCATCATAACCGCCAACGTGGACAATGACGCCGGCGGCATCACCACCTATTCGCTGGCCGGCGCGCAGTTCGGCCTTTCGCTGTTGTGGATGCTGCTGCCCACCACCGTGGCTCTTGTGGTGGTGCAGGAAATGTGCGCCCGCATGGGCGCGGTGACCGGCAAAGGGCTCTCCGACCTCATCCGCGAGAGCTTCGGCGTCAAGATCACCTTCTATGTCATGATCGCCCTTTTGCTGACCAACCTGGGCAACACGGTGTCCGAGTTCGCGGGCATCGCCGCCAGCATGGAGCTGTTCGGCGTCAGCAAGTATGTCTCGGTGCCGCTGGCGTCGGTCGCGGTGTGGCTGCTCATCGTCAAGGGCTCGTACCGCATTGTGGAAAAGGTTTTTCTGGTGGCCTGCATCGTGTATCTGGCCTACCCCATCGCGGCGTTCATGTCCGGGCCGGACTGGGGCGTTGTGCTCAAGGCCGCGGTTGTGCCGCACTTCAAGGTCACGCCGGAGTCGGTCACCATGCTCATCGGTCTGGTGGGCACCACCATCGCCCCCTGGATGCAGTTCTACCAGCAGGCCAGCGTGGTGGAGAAAGGCATAACGAAGGAGAACTACGGATTCTCCCGGCTTGATGTCATCGTGGGCTGCATCATGGCCATCGTGGTGGCCTTCTTCATCGTGGTGGCCTGCGCGGGCACCATCTTCACGGCGGGCATCAAAATCGAAACCGCCGCCGACGCCGCCATGGCCCTTACCCCGCTGGTGGGCGGCTACGCCACGGGGTTGTTCGCCGTGGGGCTGTTCAACGCCTCGCTCTTCGCCGCGTGCGTGCTGCCGCTGTCCACCTCGTATTACATCTGCGAGGGCATGGGCTGGGAGCTTGGCGTGGACAAGGACTTCCGCGAGGCCCCGCAGTTCTTCTGGCTGTTCACGCTGCTCATCGCCGTGTCCGCCGCCATCATCCTGCTGCCCGACGCGCCGCTCATCGCCATCATGTACATCTCGCAGGTGGTCAACGGCGCGGTGCTGCCCTTCGTGCTCATCTTCATGCTGCGCCTCGTCAACGACCGCCGTCTCATGGGCGATTTCGTCAACGGGCGCACGTTCAACATCATCGCCTGGGCCACGGTGGTCATCGTGCTGGCGCTCACGTTCATCATGACGCTGGACATCGTCATTCCCGGCACCATCTCAAGGATCATGGGGCATTAGCGGCTTCCCCACCTCGAACGACGCAAAAGCGCCCGGTCCTCCGCGTGGGTGGCCGGGCGCTTTTGCGTTTGCCGGGCGCGCTGGCGCTACACTTCGGCGGCGGCGGTGATGCGGCTTTTGATGAGGTCCGCGGCGCGCCTGGCCACCTGCGTGATCTCGGGCTTGCTGATCTGGTCGTCCGCGCCCACGGCCTCGCCCTTGTGGCGCAGCTTGTCGGTGATGATGGAGGAGAAGAGGATGACCGGCAGCTCGCGCAGCAGCGGGTCGTCCTTGATGCGCTTGGTGAGGTTGTGGCCGTCCATGTTGGGCATTTCGATGTCGGAGATGACCACCTGCACGTAGTCGGTGACGGGCCGGCCCTCGGTCTCGGCGATCTTCTTGATCTGCTGCAGGCGCTCCCAACACTCGCCGCCGTGGGTGGTCTTCTCCACCAGGAAGCCGGCCTTGTGCAGCAGGTCGCCGATCATCTCGCGGATGAGGGTGGAGTCGTCGGCGATGAGGGCGCGGTATTGCGTGTCCGCCTCCCAGGTGACGTTCTCCTCGAAGCGCATGCCCAGCTCCGGGTTCAACTCGGCCACAATCTTTTCCAGGTCGAGCAAAAAGATGATGCGTCCCTCCAGCCGGACAACGCCGGTGATGGAGTTGGAGGCCAGGGAGGACATGTACTTGTTGGGCGCCTCCACCTCCTCCCAGCTGATGCGGTGGATGCGGTTGACGCCAGACACCATGAAGGCCGTGGTGACGTTGTTGAATTCGCAGACGATGACCTTGGGCGGCTCTGCGTCGTGGCGGGTCTTTTTGAGCCATACGCCCAGGTCCACCAGCGGGATGATCTGGTCGCGCAGATTGAAGGCGCCCAGCACCGAGGGGTGGGAAACCTGCGGCATCTCGGTGATGCGCGGCATGCGGATGATTTCCAGCACCTTGGCGACGTTGACGCCGTAGTAGCCGCGATATGGCTCCGCGCCTTCTGGCCCTGGCTCCTCCAGGTAGAACTCCACGATTTCGAGCTCGTTGGTTCCGGCCTCAAGGAGGATGTTGGTCATATTCATGCTCATGGCGGCTCCATGGGTTCAGGGCTACAAGGCCAGCAAATGGGCCTCAATCTCATCAATAATGCTTTTCGGCGTGGATGCTCCGGCAGTTAAGCCCACCCGCGCATATGGTGTCAAGTTTAGTCCGCGCAGATCTTCAATGGACTCCACAAGAAGCGTCGGCGTGCCCTCGCCCTCAATGACCTGCGCAAGCCGGCGGGTGTTGCCGCTGGCCTTGCCGCCCACCACCACGGCGCAGTCCACACGGCCGGCTAGTCGGATGGCTTCGTCCTGGCGCAGGCGCGTCGCGTCGCAAATGGTTTCCAGCGCGGGCACGCCTTCCGGAAGGCGCGCGGCCAAATCGTCCTGAATCTGGCGGAAGCCTTGCCGGTCCTGGGTGGTTTGCGCGGCCAGCACGTAGGGCGTGCCCGGGGCAAGGGGGTGCGCCGCCAGTTCGCCCGGGGTCTCAAAGACAAAGGCTCCCGGCCCGGCGTAGCTCAAAAGCCCGCGCACCTCGGGGTGGTCGTCCTCGCCAAAGAGCAACAGCTTGCGGCCTGCCTGGGTCTGTTCGTCGATGAGCAGTTGCGCGCGCTTGACCTTGGGGCAGGTGGCGTCCACCACCTTCACGCCGCGGCAGCGCAATTCGGTCTCGACGTCGCGGGGGATGCCGTGGGCGCGGATGACCGCACGGCTGCCGGCGGGGATTTCCTGTGGGGTTTGGGCCAGGCTCACGCCGCGCCGGGCATAGTCGTCCAGCACCTGCGGATTGTGGATGATGGGTCCGAGCATGTAAGTGGGGCGGCTGTCGCCGTCTTCAAGCAGCGCGTCGAGCTTCTTGAGCGCCAGACCGACGCCCATGCAGAAGCCCGCGAGCCGGGCGCGTATCACGTCCATGAAAAGCCTCGCCCGTGCGGCCAGTGGAATTTGCGGGGGAACTGGCCGCGCATTTTGGTATTCTGGACCAGAGAAAGGCCGGAGTCAACCGCCGGCTATGTCTCCATGTCCGGCGCAACCTCGGCGCCAAGGGCTTGCGGCTGGTCCGGATCCGGCTCAAGCAGGGCGATGCTTCCGGCTTTGTCCGCAAGTTCGTCCCAGTTGCGACACGTAAGCAGCGACTGGCGCAGGGCGCGGATGTTCTTGAAGCCCTTGGCGTAGCGCGGCAGAAAGGCGCGTATGGCCCGGAAGCCGCGCGGCGTGCCGTCCAGGTCGCGGCACAGATGAATGTGCGTGAGCGCCGCCTCGGCCAGCCCCTCGGCCGTGCGCGGGGCGGGGGCGCGTCCGGCCAGAATATCGCGCAGACGCCGGAAAATCATGGGGTCGGTGAGGGCTCCGCGCGCGAACATGACGCCCGCGCAGCCGGTTTGCTCCAGGCATCGGGCGGCGTCCTCGGCGAAAAAAAGATCTCCGCTGGCGAGCACGGGGATGGACACCGCGCGCGCAAGCTGCCCCACGGCCTCCCAGCGGGCTGCGCCGCTGAAGAGCTGCCTGCCCGTGCGCGGGTGCAGGGTCAGCCAGCCCGCGCCAAGATCCTCAAGCCGCCGGCCCAGGTCAAGGAAGTTTTCGTCCTCCGGGGTGAAGCCCAGGCGCATTTTCACGCCCACACTGCCCGGACCCGCTGCGCGCAGCATGGCGTCCACTATCTTGAGCAGGAGTTCCGGCCGGGCCATGAGCGCCGAGCCCGAGCCGCTCTTGTTCACCTTGCGTACGGAGCAACCGCAGTTGAGGTCGAAGCGCGTGAACCCGCGGGCGAGCAGCACGGGCATGGCCCGCTCGAATATCTCCGGCTCCGCGCCGAAAAGCTGCACGACGAGCGGCGCGTCCTGCTCCGCGGTTATGAGCAACCGCTCGGTGCCGTAGCCGCCGAAGACGAGTCCCTTGGCGCTCACCATCTCGGTTTCGGAGCAGGCGGCGCCGTAACGGCGGCAGAGCGTGCGGAAGGGCAGGTCGGAGTATCCGGCGAGGGGGGCCAGCCAGGGGGCGTCTGGCGCAAAGGGCAGGGCTGTGTTTGGTGGCGTCATGGCAGGGGGGAGATAGGGGCATTTTATGCGTTCGTCAAAGGGGAAATGGGCGAATACGCGACAAGATGAAAAAAAATGCCCAAGGAGAAAGAAAATATGTTGACAAGAAGGGTTGTTTCAAAATAGTCAGAACGCCCTTGGAAACGAGGGAATTGCAGCGCGGCCCCGCGCCATCGGGGAACAAATGCCTTGCAATTCGTGGATGGGAAGCGTATGCATTCTCGTTCACGCGCTGGCGTAGCTCAATGGCAGAGCAGCTGACTTGTAATCAGCAGGTTGCGGGTTCAAGTCCCATCGCCAGCTCCAGTGAATGGTGGGGTTCCCGAGTGGCCAAAGGGAACAGACTGTAAATCTGTCGGCGTCAGCCTTCGGAGGTTCAAATCCTCCCCCCACCACCATTTACGCGGCAAGCAACGCTGTAGGAGGCAGGGCGTGTCCCTGGCCGTAGGGACTACGGATTCTGCGCGCGGGAATAGCTCAATTGGCTAGAGCATCAGCCTTCCAAGCTGAGGGTTGCGGGTTCGAGTCCCGTTTCCCGCTCCAAGTCCACGCCATTGGGGTCTCCGAAAGCGACGCTTAAGCCCATGTAGCTCAGTCGGTAGAGCACTTCCTTGGTAAGGAAGAGGTCAACGGTTCAATTCCGTTCATGGGCTCCACATCTTTCTCGACAACCGAAGACCAGAACCAGGGGGTTGAACATGGGCAAGGCTAAATTCGAACGCAAGAAGCCTCACGTCAACATCGGCACCATCGGCCACATTGACCACGGCAAGACCACTCTCACTGCCGCCATCACCAAGACGGCGTCGTTGATGGGCAAGGGCACTTACGTGGCCTTCGACCAGATCGACAAGGCTCCCGAGGAAAAAGAGCGCGGCATCACCATCGCCACCGCGCACGTGGAGTACGAGACGGACACCCGTCACTATGCCCACGTCGACTGCCCGGGCCACGCCGACTACATCAAAAATATGATCACCGGCGCGGCCCAGATGGACGGCGCCATTCTCGTTGTGGCCGCCACCGACGGCCCCATGCCCCAGACCCGTGAGCACATCCTGCTCGCCCGTCAGGTCGGCGTGCCTTACATGGTTGTTTTCCTGAACAAGTGCGACATGGTCGATGACGCCGAACTTCTGGAGCTTGTCGAGCTCGAAGTGCGCGAGCTGCTCACCAAGTACGGCTTCCCTGGCGACGACATCCCGGTCATCAAGGGCTCCGCCCTGAAGGCCCTGGAGAGCGACGATCCGAAGAGCGAGGAGTGCAAGTGCATCCTCGAGCTCCTCAACGCCTGCGACACCTACATCCCCGAGCCCAAGCGCGACATCGACAAGCCCTTCCTGATGCCCATTGAGGACGTGTTCTCCATCTCCGGCCGTGGCACCGTCGTCACCGGTCGTGTTGAGCGCGGCGTCATCACCGTGGGTGACGAAGTCGAGATCGTCGGCATCAAAGACACCATGAAGAGCACCTGCACCGGTGTTGAAATGTTCCGCAAGATCCTTGACCAGGGTCAGGCGGGCGACAACGTCGGCGTCCTGCTGCGCGGCATCAAGCGCGAGGATGTGGAGCGCGGCCAGGTTCTGGCCAAGCCCAAGAGCATCCCGCCCCACCGCAAGTTCAAGGCCGAGGTGTACGTGCTCTCCAAGGACGAGGGCGGCCGTCACACCCCGTTCTTCTCGGGCTACCGTCCCCAGTTCTACTTCCGCACCACGGACATCACCGGCGTGGTGACCCTGGAGGAAGGCGTTGAAATGGTTATGCCCGGCGACAATGCTACCTTCATCGTTGACATGATCCACCCCATCGCCATGGAGCAGGGCCTGCGCTTCGCCATCCGCGAAGGCGGCCGCACCGTTGGCGCGGGTGTTGTCACCGAGATTCTGGAGTAATCCATGCGCGTCAACATTCAGCTTGCTTGCACCGAATGCAAGCGGCGCAATTACTCGACGGAGAAGAACAAGAAGAATACTACGGGTCGCCTTGAGGTGATGAAGTACTGTCCCTTCGATAAGAAGCACACAGTCCACCGCGAGACCAAGTAGTCCTTCGCGCAGGCCAGTAGCTCTAACGGTAGAGCGCCGGTCTCCAAAACCGGATGCTGGGGGTTCGAATCCCTCCTGGCCTGCCACTTATCACCCCTAATGGGGAGAACAATGGCTAAAAATACAGCGAAAGGCTCCAGCGGCCAGCAGAGCGAGGACGCCGTCGAAAAGACGGGTGTCGCCGCCAAGGCGCAGGAACTCAAAGTCTTCTTCGAGGAAGCTCAGGTTGAACTCAAAAAGATCACCTGGCCCACCCGTAAGGAGACCGTGACGACCTGCGTGGCGGTCATGATCCTTGTTGCGGTCATGTCGCTGTTCCTGGGCATCGTTGATCTTGGGTTTTCCAAGGTCATCGAGCTCGTGCTGTCCTAACGGCATAGGTGAGCGCACGTGACTGAAGAAAGCGCCGTTGGCGGGGAAAAATCGGCCCGCTGGTATATCGTCCACACCTACTCGGGATTCGAGCAGCGTGTGCAATTGACCATCAACGAAATGATGCGCACCGGCCAGGATGCTGGCCAAGTGCTCGAAGTAGTGGTGCCCACCGAAAAGGTGGTGGAGATGGTCAAGGGCGAGCGCCGGACTTCCACACGGAAGTTTTATCCGGGCTACGTGATGGTGAAGATGGTGCTCACGGACGATTCGTGGCATCTCATTCAGTCCATCCCTCGCGTCACGGGCTTTGTGGGCGGCAAAAACCGGCCAACGCCCATGCGCGACAGCGAGGCCCAGACCATTCTCTCCATGATGGAGAGCAGGCAGGAACAGCCCCGGCCCAAGTTCCACTTCGAGCGTGGTGACGAGGTCCGGGTTATCGACGGCCCCTTCAGCGGCTTTAATGGCGTCGTCGAGGACGTGAATTACGACAAGGGCAAGCTCCGCGTGGCTGTCTCCATTTTCGGGCGTCAAACCCCGGTGGAGCTCGACTTCGTCCAGGTGACGAAGGGGTAGCCGGATCCTTGATCGACTGCGGCGGGGAACCGCCTGCGAGGATATACTAAAATGGCCAAGAAAATCACAGGTAAAGTCAAGCTGCAGATTCCTGCCGGCGTGGCCAACCCCTCCCCTCCGGTGGGACCGGCCCTGGGCCAGCATGGCGTCAATATCATGGAGTTCTGCAAGGCCTTCAACGCGAAGACCCAGGACCAGAAAGGCATGATCATCCCGGTGATCATCACCGTCTATGCGGACCGCACCTTCTCCTTCATCACCAAGACGCCTCCGGCGCCTGTGCTGCTGTTGAAGGCCGCTAAGCTCGAAAAGGGCTCTGGCGAACCCAACAAGACCAAGGTTGGCAAGGTCACCATGGCTCAGGTGGAAGAAATCGCCAAGCTGAAGACCCCGGATCTGACGGCCAAGTCCCTTGAGGCCGCCAAGAACTGCGTCATCGGCACCGCCCGCAGCATGGGCCTCGAAGTCATAGGGTAGCGGGGGAGACGTCATGCCGAAACACGGAAAAAACTACAACAAAGGCGCTGAGAGCTTCGACATCACACAGCGCTTCGCTGTGGCCGAGGCTGTCCAGCTGGCCCTTGGCAGCTCGTTTGCCAAGTTCGACGAAACCGTCGATGTGGCCATCAATCTGGGCGTCGACCCCAAGTACTCCGACCAGATGGTGCGCGGCGCCGTGCCCCTGCCGAACGGCCTGGGCAAGACCGCCCGCGTCGTCGTGTTCTGCAAGCCCGATAAGGCTGCCGAGGCCAAAGAGGCCGGCGCTGACGAGGCCGGGGCCGAGGAGCTGGTGGAGAAGATCAAGGGCGGCTGGCTTGAGTTCGACAACGCCGTGGCCACCCCGGACATGATGGCCAAGGTCGGCCAGATTGGCCGCCTGCTTGGCCCCCGCGGTCTTATGCCCAACGCCAAGACGGGAACCGTCACCTTCAATGTGGGCGATGCCGTGCGTGAGCTCAAGGCCGGCCGCGTGGAGTTCAAGGTCGACAAGGCGGGCATTCTGCACGCCTCCATCGGCAAGAAGTCCTTTGGCGCCGAGAAGCTTTGCCAGAACCTCTCGGCCCTGCTGGAGGCTGTGAACCGGCTGAA
>MNUQ01000026.1 GCA_001871085.1 Desulfovibrionaceae bacterium CG1_02_65_16 | reverse complement strand
TTACAGCCCAGCCTTGTGGGTGTAGAGTTCGGGATTCAAGCGCGGATCGTTATACATCTTAAACTGATAATAGACCTTGGGCCGCTTGAGGCCCGCGGCGTAGTCGGCCACGAGGTCGTCCACGGACTGGGCGAGGTCGGCGCGTTGCTCGGTGAGCACGGCGAGCTTGCGGCGGCATTCGGCGACGAAATCAGGCGTGACGCCGGAACGCTCGGCCTGCTCGTTCATGTGGAAAATTTTAAGGGCCAGTATGGAGCCTCGGTCCAGCGCCACGCCGATGGCCTCGGTGTTGTAGCGCGGTTTGGCCAAGGCCGGCGGCGGCGGCAAAATGGGCTCAAGCGCGCGCACCAGAAACATGTCCAGGCGCTCGATCATGTCGTTGCGCTCCTGGTTCAGCTTGTCGATGGCGTACTTGCAGTCGGCGATGAGCTGGGGGCCGGCGTCCTTGCGGCGCGCGCGGTCCTCCACGTGCCACAGCCGGAAATTGCACCAGTGCTGGCGCGCGAGCAGATCAAGGAACGCGGCCGCGTCGTCGGTCTCGGGCAGTTCGGAGGTGAAGGCGGGGTCCTGGCCGTGCCATTCGGCAACGGCCCGGCTCTGGGCCGCAAAGCTTTCGGTCAGCAGGGAACGGATGTCGTCAAAAGAAAAAGTGCTCATTGTCCTCTCACAGGGGCTTGGCCCGAAGCGCGTTCTTGCTCACGAGCAGATGCAGGCCGGCGTTGGCGCGCAGACCGGACTCCAGGCGCTCGGCCTCCGCGCCGCCGCCCAGGTACAAATCGAGCCGGTGGCCGCGGATTGCGGCGCCGGCGTCCTGGGCCAGGACCAGACCGCGCAAGCTGACGGAAGCGCCGCCATTTTGTCCCGGCAGGGGGACATCCAGCGCGGCCACGGATCCTAAAGGCAGGAGACTTGGGTCTGTAGCCAGACTGACCAGCGCAGTCAATGGCTTTTCCATGGCCCCGGCGCTTGCGGACTGCCGCAGCTCGAAAAACACATAGCTCCTGTTTTGGGCCATAACCTCCCGCGCGCGTTCGGGATTGGCGTCGCACCAAGCGCGGATGGACTCGCGGTCCAGCTGGCCGCGCGGGAGGGATCCGCTGGCGGTGAGCAGCGCGCCAAGGCCCTGAAAATCATACCCGTTGGACGCCGCAAACTGCACCGTGCGGCGCGAGCCCTCGACGAAAACAAGGGTGCCGGCGCCCTCGGTCTGCAAACGGAAGGCGTCCAGGGGACTCTTGACCCAGGCGATCTCCAGCCCCTGGCCGGAAAGCGCGCCGGCGTCGATGGCCTCGCGGTCGTAATAGGGTTGTATGGCCCCGCCCGACACGCGGTAGGCCTTGGGCTTACCCTGCCGCTGTTCGTCATCGCTTGCTTGGCGCAGGTCCGGCGGCTTGGCGTACAGCGGCGTCTCAAACCCGGGCTGACGCGTGAGGCTGGCCTGCACCTCCGGGGCGTAATAGCCGGTGACGAGCGGACTGGGCGCAAACTCGTACCATACAAAACGCTCGGAAAGCAGACCGGGGTCGGCGTCCAGCTGGGGCAGCAGGTTGTAGAGCTCCTCGGCGGTCTGGAACAGCTGCCCCCAGGAAAGACTGCCGCCCGGCTGCACCAGCGCGGGCTCCCCGGCCTTACGCCGGGCGAGGTGCTGCAAGCTGGCGCGCAGAGGCGCGGCAAGGTCGCGCCAGGAGGCAAGGGACTGGGTGGCGGGGTCGAGCCGCAGCGCCAGGGAGCGCGCCTGCCCTCCCGGCAGCGCGCTGAAGGCGGACGCGCCCTCGCGCACCTCGGTCACGCCAGGGATCTCCGCTCCCTGCTCCCGGGGAACGGGCACGCGGTCGGCCGCCTGCTGCCTGCCGGTCGAAGCCGCACGGCTGCGGCGCACCTCCGCCTCGGGCCGGCCGCGCGTGTCGCGCGGAAGATAATCGAGCAAGGCGCAACCGCCCAGGGAGAGCAGCCCGCACAGCGCGAACAGGGCGAAGACGAGCGGAACGAGAATCGTCGCGCGCGGCGGTTTGCCCATGCCTCCCCCCCCGCCGGCGTCCTACCGGCTTATGACCACGTCGGAAAAGCGGCCCACGCCATACTCCCGCCGGCGCAAAAACTTCTCCGGTCCGGGGCCGATGATTTGCAGCTCCGGCTGGCGCTGCTGCACGGAAAGCGCGATGCGCATCTCCTTGGTGCATCCGGTGGAGTACGTGGCGTCCTTGCCGGCCCACACCGGCGGCACCTTCTTGCCCATGAGCTCAAAACTCTTCTCGATGTCCGCGTCGGTCTGGAAGCGCCAGACGTTCAAATACCCGCTGCGCTGCACGTGCTCCCACATGAACATCAAATCGTCGGCGTCCATGCCGGCCTCGAAGTGCTCGCCGGGATTGATGATGAAGGCGCCCTCCATGCGCGAGCGCAAATGCGCCACAAAGGTGTTCAGCACCGCTATGGCCGTTTTGACCTCGCCGGGAATGCTGCCCACAATGGCGCTGTAGAACATCACCGTCTTGCCCTCGGCCCTGGCCTGGCGCATCTGGTTGATGATGCCCTCGGCCTTGGCCAGAATCGCCTCCTCCGAGAACTTCACCACATGGGCGGCCTTGGGTTTGAAGTACATGCGGAATTTTCCGCGCGTGTCGCTGAAGAACACGAGCACATCACGGGTGAAGTCGTGGCTGGTGCCGATGAAACGGCGATAATACGCCTCGCCCTTGGCGAGCACGAGGTCGCACTCCTTCCAGGCGCGGGCGAAGGTGACGCTCAGGCGGTAGGGGTTGAACCGCTCGCGCGAGCCGTCGGAGATGACCACCAGCGCATGCTCGCGCAGGGCCTGCAACAGCTCGTTCTTGCCGGCGCGGTCGTTCTGCAGCAGGTAGGCGTCCTTGAACTCCTCCACCAGCACCGGATCGGAATCGATGTCCCACACGGTGGGGCTGTCGAAATAGAAGCCGTCCTTGAGGGCCAGCACAACGCGGTGCCCCTGGCGCAGCAACGAGCGCACCACGTGCAGGTCCATGAGGATGCCCCCGCTGGCCCGGGGCAGGTAGAGGATGCGCAGCGGGCCGCGCTCCGGCCGGAAAAGCCCGCGCAAGGGCGCAAAGTCCACCTCGGAGAGGCCTTCGCGCATGGCGTCGGCGTCGAGCCCGTCGGTGGGGGCGTCCTTGGTCCAAAAGGGCTTGTGCGTGGAGAAAAAAAGCAGCCGCTCCATTTCCAGCAAATCCAGCTCAAAACGCAGCTCGGAAATGCTCTCGCAGGCCAGCCGGTCCTCCGGGCACACGTTGACCAGCCGGCTGTAGAACGGGCTGCGCATGAACGCCTGGGCCCGGCGGTTCATCTCGCGCTTGATCTCGCGAAAAGGATCGGTGATGCCGCTGAGCGCAATAAAGATGGTGAGCATGCGCTTGAGCAGCCGCGAGGGGATGAGGATGGGCGCCGCAAGCACGGTGCGGAATTTGTGCCGGCACAGCAGCAGAATGCGCCGGCGCAGGTCGCCACGGGGCACGGCGTCGCGCACGGTGCGCACCAACAGCCGCCACTGGTCGCCGTATTCGCGGCGCAGATCCTCTCCCAGGTGGGCCTTGAGGAGGAAGTGCAGCATCCAGTCGCCACAGGGAGCGTAGAAGCTGTTCTCCTCCAACGCCACAATGAAGCGTATCTGCTCCGGGGTGGCGTTCTCCGGGTCGATGGAGTGCTCCAGGCTGTTCTCGGTCATAAAGTGCAGGAGCAGCGCGTCGAGCGCGGGGTCCTGGCCGTAGCGTATCTCGCGGGCGGTGTCGAAGGGGAAGTCATGCACGGGGGGTTACCTTTGGGTGAAAAAGCCCTTGCTCGCCAGCTTGGCGAAATACGAGTCGCCGCCGGTGTGGGCCATGACAAGATCGCACTCGCTGCGGCGCACGCGCACCACGTCGCCCTGGGCCAGGGCGAAGGAGCGCTGCCCGTCGATGGTCTGGCGGACCTCGCCGCGCTGCTCCTCAACGGCCACCTCGATGGTTTCGTCGCAGGGCAGCACCATGGGGCTGAATGTGTTAAGGAACGGGCACACCGGCGTGAGGCAGAAGGCCTGCATTTCCGGGTAGACCAGCGGCCCCCCGGCGGAGTTGCCATAGGCGGTGGAGCCCGTGGGCGTGCTGATGATGAGCCCGTCGGCGCGCATGGAGCCCACAACCTCGCCCGCGCGGGAAACGCCCAGGCGGATGAGCCGGGCCATGTCGCCCCGGCCGATGACAACGTCGTTCACCGCCACGCCCCGGCAAATCGTCCCATCCGCGCGGGCCGTCTCGTAGGCCAGGCACACCCGGTGCGAAAGGCGGTACTCCCCAGCCAACAGCGCGCCAACGCGCCGGGGCCAGTCGGAGGCGCTCTCGGCCAAGAAGCCCACGCGGCCAAGGTTAAGGCCCAGCAGCGGCAGACCCAGCTCCAGGCAGGCGCGCGCCACGCCGATGAAGGTGCCATCGCCGCCGAGAACCAGCACCGTGTCATAGGGGCGGCCTTCCGGCGGGGCGCAGGCTTCAAGTCCGCCGCTCACGTTGTGCTCGCACAACACGCCCAAGGCGCCCCGCTCCGCCAGCCAGGCGGCAATCTCCCGGCCAAGGGCAAGGGCCAGCCCGTCTCCGGTGCGCAGCATCAGCAAAAAAGACCGTTTTTCTTCACTCATTGGCGAACACTAGACAAATCCGCAAAAACATTCAACTCGTCCCCCGGCATACGAACTTATGCGCAATATGCATTTTTTGCCCCAGCACCCCTAAAGTTATTCCTCCCAAGTGACGATACATAAATCAACCGAGGAGTGTGTGAGATGAGCGCCCAGCCGGTAAATGTACGCCTGATGCTGCGAACCTACGGGAAGCAGCTGACAAGCGCCAAGCGGTTGGCCCGGTTCAAGCGCGCCCTTGCCCTCTCCGGTGCGCAGGACTTGGTGAGCATTTCACGCGAGGCAAGACGACGGGAGCTTGTGGAGCGCATCGCCCAAGAGGTGATTGAAAACCTGCTTGTAAACGGGCATGACAACCCGGTGGTGACCAAGGTCCTTGAGGCTTTGGAAGAAGATTTGGGCGAACGCGTGCTTTTTGACTATCCCCTGGACGGTGGCGAGGTGCAGATTCTCTGCCAGACGCCGGATGGGCCGCGGGAGGTCGACTCAGAGGAAAAGACGCGCATTATGCGCAGACTCTGGGAGATCACCATGACGAAGGTTGACGAGACCATGCTGTAGACCCTCAAAACAAGAGGGGGGGAAAATGGAAATCAAGAAGCTGTACGGCGACATGAACGCGTACTCCTCGCAGTCGGTGCAGGAAAGCCAGCGCGCGCAGCAGGACCAGAACGCGCAAGGCTCGGCCACGGCGGCCAGGAGCGGCGACACCATCGCCCTCTCGCCCGAGGCCAAGCTGCTCGCCACCACGGTCAGCACCGCCAGCTCCTCCTCCGACACCCGCGCGGACAAGGTGCGTGAGCTGAAGGAGCAGGTGCAGGCCGGGACCTACAAGCCGGACATCCGCAAGGCGGCGACCAACCTCCTGCGCGACGAGGTCAGCCTGACCGACTAGCCCCCTGCGGCGGGCCGGCGTTGAAACGCCACCGGTGCGCCCTGCCTCCAGCAACGCGATCCATTCAAAATCTCACATAAAATAAAAAAAAGCCCCCGCAGCGACAACGCCTGCGGGGGCTTTTACGTGAACGCGAGTTATTGCTTCTCGGGATCCTGGGCGGGCACCCCCACCAGCCTGTAGTGGGTGGGCAGCTTGGAGTCCACCTGCGGGGCCTGCAAGCCGATGCGCGCCTTGGTGTTCAAAATAATCGGCCCGGAAAGGTTCAGAGTGGTCTCCTCCGGCCGGTTGCGCGGAATGGTCACGGTGACGAGCACTGCGATCTGGCGCATGTTCTCCATGTGCAGAATCTTTTTCTCGGCCTGCTCCAACTTCACATTGTAGTCCGGACAGAACGGAAAAGGATCCGCCACCAGCAGGCCCAGCCCAGGGTCCGTGACGCACTGCAACAGCAAAAATGGCGAACTCTCCCGCACGGGGATGAGCACGAATTCGCGCTTGTCGTCCAAACCGATGAGCCCATGAGGGAAATACAGGATGGAATCCCGCGCCACCTCACGCTCGCCCAGCTTGGTCTGAATTAGGACTTTTTTGGTTCTTCCTGCCATAACGACGCCGCCGCAAGCAGATCCTGCCCGCTGGCCTGTAAGGCCAGGCTGTTCTGTTCCTTGATCTTGAGATAGACCTCCTCCCGGTACACCGTCATATCCTCAGGCAGCTCCAGGCCAAGCTTAATCTGCTTGCCCTGGATGCTAAGCACCTTGAGTTTGATGGTGTCACCCAGATAAAGGCTTTCTCCGGGCCGCCTGGTGAGGATGAGCATAATTCCTCGAAATCGCCTGTCGGTTCACTGGTCATGCCGCGCGAAACTGCACGGCTTTGGATTGGTAGCCCATGGTCGGGGTTTCTGTCCAGTCCGAAGCGCCCCTCTGCATCCGCCCCGGCTCACAAATAGTCCATAAGGCTCTTGGAGATGACCAGGGACGAGGACTTGAGCACAGCCTCATAGGCGGTCTCCTGCTGGGAAAGCGCCGTAAGCAGCTTTGTTATGTCCACATCCTCCACCGAGCTGAGCTGCGTGGTCACGCTGCCGGTCAGATTGGTCAAAATGGTCTGCGTGGTGGCGATGCGGTTTTCGCGTCCGCCCACGCTGGCCACCGCCGTGGTTATCTGCGTCTGGGCGAGCTTCAGGCTTTCCAGGCATTGGGCAACGCCGTCCTTGTTGTTTGTTTCCAAGAAGGCGACAAGGTTGCCCACGGTCTCAAACATGTTCTTGGTCGCGGTGCCGCCGTTGCTGGTATACAGCGTGGAAAGGCTGCTGAACACCGTGGAGGTGTTGCTGCTGTTCACGGAGAGACGCGCCCCCCCGTTGGAAAGCACCGCGCTGGCGCTCTGGTACACCCCGCCAAAAATGTCCTTGCCCACATCGTTCACCTGCACGACTTCACTGGGGCTCACCCGCAGGCTCACGCCGGCCGTGGCCGGGCTGATGACGAACTGCGCGCCGGGCTGCAGCAGGTTCGAACCATTGGGGGTTAAGGTGAGCAGACCGCCGGTGGCGACATCGAGGGTGCTGGAGTTGGAGGTGGTGTCCGCGGCGGCGGTGTTTCCCGTTACCCACGTGAGGCCGTTGTCCAGACTGTACGAATACTTGATTTCGCCGTTCATGGCCACGGGGGAGTCGTTGTCGATGCGCACGATTGTGTTGCCGGAGAACGATCCCCGTGCCGTTCCCGCGACAAGCTTGGTCCCCGCGCCCATGCCGTTCACCGTTGTGGAGCTGGCGTCGGCGTCATCGCCGTTGTAGACCGCCGTCGGTCGTATCCACAGCCATGTCCCGGCGTTGTACGAGGAGTTGCTCGTGGCCGAGATGTTGATGGTGCTGTCGTGGGCGAACGTGAGCGAGGTGCCGCTCTCTGGCAAATTGAGGGTGAGCTGGCCCGAGCCGTTCGAGGTTATGGAGCCGTCCAGATACGTGCGACCGCCATCGATGCTGTACATCACATCGCTGTCGCTCATAAGGGCCGTGCCATTTCCGGAAACGTTGCTGTTCACGAACTTCACGAGCACGGTGATTTTGCTGTCGCCGGAAATGCTGAAGCTGTTGCTGGCGGAAAGCGTGGCGTTGTTCGTCGTCATCCACAGACATTCGTTAAAGGCGTCGCCATCGGTATCCTGGCCGCCATAGAGGCTCATGCCCTGATATTTCGTATTGGCCAGCGCCACAAGCTGTTCGTAATACTGGCGCGCCTCATAGGCTATCTGTGTGAGGTTGTCCGCGCTCATGGGGTCGTTGGAGGCCTGCTGCGCCAAGCCCTTCAACTTTGAGAGCAGCGCGGAGACCTGGAGCAGGGTGCTGTCCGAGCCGGACAGCCAGCTCTTGGCCGTGCTGGCGTTCTCGGTGTATTGGTCATAGGCGCTCAACGTGGTGCGCAGGTTCAAAATGGTGGCCGTGCCAGTGGGATCATCCGAGGGCTTGTTCACACGCTTTTGCGACGAGGCCTGCTCATTAAGCTCCGTCAGCTTGGTGAGGGTGTTGTTGATGTAGCCAACCGACTGCGTGTACAGCATCTTGGTGGAAACGCGGAGCATAGCCTCCCCCCCTCTCTTTAGGACTTCAGCGCAAGCACGGTCTGGAACATCTCGTCGGCCGTGGTGATGAGCTTGGCGGCCGCGGTGTAGGCATGCTGATACTTGATGAGATTGGTCATCTCTTCATCAAGGTTCACGCCGGAAACCGCCTGCTGCTGGTCGTCCAGGTCGGAGGCCAGCGCCTCCGTGTATTTATATTTGTAGTTGGCCTGAGACGTGTCGGCCCCGACCTTGCTCACCAAACCGGAGTAATAGCCGCTGATGGTCTGGCTTACGGTGCCGCCGCGCAGGGAGGTTATGCTGACCTTCTTGGTCAGCAGGTCCGAAATGGAGGAGGCCGTGGTGCTGTCGCCGGCGTTGGCCTCTCCCGCGGCATCCACATGGCCGGCGCACAAGCGGTCCGTGTTGGTGGTTATGGACATGTTGACCCCAAGGTTCGAGGCCGTCGATCCCGTGAAATAGGTGTTCAGGCCTAGGGCGGCATAGAGCCCGGTGGTATCCGTGCCCATGTTGAACGAGTAGCCGTCCTTGGCGCTGATGGTGAGCTTGTGGTTCACTATGGTGGCGGTGAGATAGGAGCCGAAGGTGTTGTTCACCGCGCTGCACACGTCCTCAAGGCTGTCCGTGGCGGGGTTGAAGTTCAGCCCGGATGCGTTGGAGCTGAAGTCGAGCGCGCCGCCCTTCACCTGCAAGCCGGTGCTGGTGTTGTAAATGTACATGAAGGCGCTGCCCGGGGTGAGCCTGCTGCCATAGGTCAGCCCGGCGCTGTTGCTGCCAAGGGCCATGTTGTCGTGCTTCGCGGAATAGGTGCCGTTGACCTCGGAGAGGTTGGTGAGGCCGGTGCCCTGGCTGTGGACGCGGTTGACCTCCCAGGCGAGGGAGTTCGCTATGGAGTCCAGCTTTTCCTGGTAGGCGCCAATATAGTCGTTCTTGTAGCTGCACAGGGCGGAGAGCGTGCCGCCGGTGAGCCGCGAGGTGTCCTGCGTGCCCGAGGCCGTGGTGAACGGGGTGATGTTCTCCTTGGTGGAGGTGTTCTCGTTCCAATACAGCGCCTTCATGGGCGTTATGGTGAACTTGTCGCCCACGGCGAGAGTGCCGCTGGGCGAGGCGTTGGAATCGCTGTCGCTGCCGAACCAGATGGAGAGCTCGCCCACGTTCGCGGCCGTGTCCTCGGTGCGGGCGGCGTAGTGCAGCTCGTTGCCGTTCTTGTCGGTGAGCCAGGTCTTGCCGCCGTCCACGCTGACGCGAAGCAGGGCCGCGCCGGCGCCGCTGGAAACATCGCCGGCCTGCACCACCTGCAGGGTGTACTCCTGGGTGTCGCTGCCGCCAAAGTAAACCTGACCGTCGAAAGTGGAGCTGGCGGTGAGCGCAGAGGTAGCCTGAGGGCCGTCGTAGGAAATATCGAAGTAGTCCGAACCGGCGACCAGCGTTTGGCCCGCCTGGGTGGTGAGGGTGAGGCTGCCGTCGCTGTTGTCGATGTAGTTGATGTCCAGATAGCTGGACAGCGAGCGCACCAGGGCCGACCGGGAATCCTGCAGACTGCTCGTATCGGCCGAGGTGGACGAGATCTGCTTGTTCAGCGCGGCGACCTGCTTAAGAATGTCGTTGACTTCGCTCACCTGCTGCTCAATGGCGCGGTCCGCCTCCTGCGCCTGGGTGGTCAGGTCGGTGGATATTCCCTTGAGCGTGGAGATGAGGGTCTGGCTGTTGGTCAAAACCGTGTTGCGGCTGCTCGCGCTATCCGTGGCCTGGGTCAGGTCGTCCCAGGCTGTGAAGAAGCTCTGCAGCGTGTTGGAAAGGCCGTACCCGGCGGCCTCGTTGAACAGACTCTGGGTGTTGGAGAGATTGGTGTACAGATTCTCCCAGCGGTCGCGCAGGGTGGCCTGATCGTAGTACTGGTTCTCTATATACTGGCTGTAGGAGCGCTGGATGTTCTCCGCCCAGACGCCGGTGCCCACCGTGCCGCCGGCGGTATTGATGGTGTAGGCCTCGGCGAAGTTGACCGTGCGCCGGCTGTAGCCCTCGGTATCGACGTTGGCGATGTTCTGGCTGGTGACGGAGATTGCCGTCTGGGCCGCTCCAAGCGCGAGCTTGCCCGTATCCATTATGGAGGAGAGAGCCATCTACAACCTCCCGTGAAACACGCTGGCCTGGGGCTGCATGCTCTTGGCGAAGCGCCCGCGGCGGGAATACAGGTCCGACTTGCCGGGCTCTATGGCCTGGTGCAGACGCTTGAGCAGCTGCATGCTCTGGTCGTAAAGCCCCATGGCGAGCTGACGGTTCTTGTCGGCCTGAATGGCGCAGAGCTGCTCCGTGCGGTCCAGAGTCTTCAGCAGTCCGTTCAGGGCCGCCGCGGCCTCGCCGCTCAAGCCATTCACCACTTCATACACGCGGTTCTTGCCGGGATAGGCCGCGCTGATCATGGCCCGCAGCGACTTCCGCTCGCAGGCGATCTGCCGCATCAACTCCTGAATGGAGATTTCAAGAGCGCTCACTTCCTGCGGCTTGCGGTCGCAAAGGTCGGCAAATTCTTCTTCCAGGAGGGAGAGCAAAAGTTCCATGGCGTGGAGCTGGCGGGACAAATTTTCCTGAATACGGCTGATCATGTTGGCCCTCCTCCCGCTCCCCGTCTATTCCAAGGCCATTAACACCTTGATTATTCAGATAATCAGCATCACAAAAGACGCTTCATCCTGCGCCATGCCGGACGCCACTACCCGATGGTTGCAAGTTTGCGGCCAGTTCCAGACGCGCCCTCCCGGCCTTGGGAATCGCCAGAAGAGTCGCCGGAGGAATAAGAAGGCGAGCCGTACGCGGAGTTTTTGCGATAACTGGCCGCGGCCTGCTCAACCTCGGCCTCTGTTCGCCGCGCCGAGAGCTGATCAGGATGAATGCCATCCACGCGCAGGCGATGGTCGCGCTCCTCCAATATGCGCTGGGCCAGGGCGTCCACATCAGCCATGACCTCGCCGGACACCGACGCTGGCGGCGTCGGCACGCCTGAGGCAACAGCCGTCGAGGAGACCGTTGACGCCGAGGATATGAGGCTGCTGGCCCTGGGCGAGGTGATGGTCGCCGAACCTGCTGGCTCCATGCCGAAGGTGCGGCCGCTGGGGTTCGCCGCCCCGGACGCGTCTGTCGAAACAGGATGCAGCGCCTTGAGGATGGCGCGATCCAGCTTGCCGCTGGGACGTTCGTACTGGGCGGTGCCGGTCGGGTCTATGGCCCCGGCCTTGCCCTTGGCCTTGGTGGTGCGGGTGGTGGCCGCATCGGCCTGGGCCTTGGCGGCGGCAACGGTCTCAAGCCCCGTTTGCCCGGTTATGGTCTTGGTGTTCTTAATCTTCCCCTTGAGCTGGCCGTAGAGCATGTCGCCCAGGCCGATGCCGCCGTCGCTGGCCATTTTCTCCGCAAAGTCGCGGTCGAACATGGAGCGGTACATATCCTCCTGCGGAGAATGCATCATGCCGCTCTTGGGCACGGTGGCGCGCATCTGCTCCCACAGCTTACTGATGAACACAGCCTCAAAGTCGTTGCAGGCCTTGCGCAGCTTCTGCTGGGCGTTCTGGCCCGGCATCAGGTTGCCCTTCAGGCGGCTCACCTGCTGCTGCAGGGCCTGAAGCTCGCCCTCCTGCGCCTGGCCTGCGGCCAGGGAGGCTTTTTGAGCCGCGTCACCCGCCATGGCCTAAATGACCTCCAGGTCAGCGTGCAGCGAGCCGGCCGTCTTGAGCGTGCGCAGAATGGAGATGAGGTCGCGCGGGGTGGCCCCCACGGAGTTCAGGCCATCCACAAGCTCCTGCAGGGTCGCGCCCTCCATGAGCAGCAGGCGGTTGTTCTGCTCCTTCACCTTCACATTGGTCTGGGGCGTGGTCACGGTCTGCCCCTGGGAGAAGGGCCCGGGCTGGCTCACCTGCGGGGTCTCGGCCACCACAATCTGCAAATTGCCATGGGCCACGGCCACCTTGGTGAGGCGCACGCTGCCGCCAAGCACCACGGTGCCGGTCTTCTCATCCACAACCACCCGCGCGCGGGAGTCGGGCGAAACGTCCAGGTTCTCCAGCGAGGCCATGAGCGGCACGAGGTTGTTCTGGAACTTTGCCGGCACGTTCATCTGGATGGTGGAGGCGTCCACGGCCTTGGCGTAGGAGCCGCCCACCGCGCCGTTGATGCGCCGCACCACCTGCATGGCGGTGCCGAAGTCCGGCGTGCCGGAAAGGTTGATGGTGAGACCGTCCTGCTTGTTGAACTGGAAGGGCACCTCGCGTTCGATGATGGCGCCGTTGGGGATGCGGGCCACGGTGGTTATGTTCTTCTGGGCCGTGGCGGCCTGCCCCTCGGCCGAGTAGCCGCCGATGGTCATGGAGCCTTGCGACACGGCGTACACGCGGCCGTCCAGCCCGCGCAAAGGGGTTAAAAGCAGCACGCCGCCCAGCAGGCTCTTGGCGTCGCCCATGGAGGAGACGGTGACATCAATGGTGGAGCCCGGCCGCGCGGACGACGGCATCTTGGCGGTGACCATGACAGCCGCGGTGTTCTTGGGCTTGAGCGTGGCGGCGTTGACGGACACGCCCATCTTCTCCAGCATGTTCGCCAAAGAACGGATGGTGAACTCCGAGTTGGTGCCGTCGCCCGATCCGGAAAGGCCCACGACCAGGCCATAGCCCACAAGGTCGTTGTTGCGCACGCCGGAGAAGCTGGCGATGTCCTTCAGACGCACGGCATGGGCCGGGGCCACGCCCGCCAGCACCAGCAGCGTGAGGCACAGCAGAAAAACGGCCAGGGTGCGCATTCTCTCGCCCTGTCTGGGCGGCTTGATGGTTCTGCGATACATGGAAACCTCCACTGGCCCGGGGCTAGAACGGCCAGACGTTGTCAATGAGCCGCGTCAGCCAGCCGCTGCGCTGCTTGTCCGAGAGAGCTCCCTGGCCGTAAACTTCAATGCGCGCGTCAGCCAGGGCGGAGGACGGCACGGAGTTCTTCGAATCGATGTCGCGCTGGCGCACCAGCCCGCGCACCACCAGGATCTGCGTCTCATCATTGATGCGGATTTGCCGCGCGCCCTCCACCTGCATGACCTTGCCGGGCAGCATGCGGATGACGCGCGTGGCCACGATGGCGGTCAGGTTGGACTCGGCCTTGGTTTCGCCCGTGGCGGTAAGCGAACTGTCGCTTGTGGTATTGACCCCCGCGCCCAGGCCAAGCGCGCCGGGCACGACGCCGCTGGCGGTCTTGTAAATACCGCCGGGCTTGGCGGTAAGCGTATAGGTGTTGGCATTGGTCTTGGTGGCCGTGGTGTTGGCCTTGTGCTTGCCCGTGGTGGTCTCCGTCACGCTGACCATGACGATGTCGCCCACCTTGTTGGCCCGGTTGTCGTCGAACAGGAAGTCGGACTGGCCGGCCTCGAACAGCGAGGCGGGATTGTTCACCGGCTCCGGCTCAATGTTGTTCAGCTGGGTGAGCACGGGCTCGGGCATGGGCTTCTGCTCCGCCGCGCAGCCGCCAAGAACGGCGAGGAGAAGAAAAGCCGTAACGCGCTTGTTCATGGTCGATACCTCGATGTTGGGCCACCTTGGCCGGTTCTACCGGATCAGCACGGTCTCCGAATCTTGAACGGTGGCCATGATCTTTCTCTTGCTTTGCAAATTGCGGACCTGAATCTTCTGCCCCACGCCGCCGTCGGAAAGGGCCTCGGCCTTCACCTGCATGCGCAGGTTCTCTCCATTGAAAACGAGGTTCACCTTGTCGCCCTTGGCGATGACGGGCACGGGCTCAATGTCGGAGAGGCGGATGACCTGGTTCGCGCCCACGCTTTTGCTCATGCGCCAGGGGCCGCCGGTGCCGTCCCAGGCATCGGGGAAATACGCCAGGTTGCGACGCTTGAACTGCACGTAGCTCACGTTCAGCGTATCCCGCCGGTTAAGCGGCCGCGTGGGCACGGGCAGCGCCCGCCACACATTGACGAAAGCCGAGGCGGCGTAGCGCCGGGCGGCGCGGCCATCCATGCTCGTAACCTCGAACATGAGGTTCACGCGGCCGGGCTTAAGCTGGCCGGAGGCCTGGATCTCCAGGCGGTCGTGATCGCCGGGAAGAAAGATGTAGTCCGGGCCGTGCGGGTCCTTGAGCTCCACCTCGCCGTTGAAGGCCGGTCCGCGCGATGTCAAAAAGTCGACAATGCGCTGATTGAGTTCCATGCCGTCGATGACCTTGCCCCCGCGCTGCACCACAATCTGCGGCGGCAGGGCGCAGGCGCCGGCGATGTCCTCAACATAATAGCGCAGCATCTCCAGCAGCCGCTCGCGCGAGAGCGCGGTCTGCCGGCCATGGCGATCCGGAGCGTTCCACAGGGGGCGCGCGGCAAGCACTTTCCAATCGGCGGGGGGCATGTTCCCGCGCGGCTCGGCTATGTCGCCCAGCAACACCTTGGGCCCCCGGGCGCAGGCCGCATTCTTGACTTGCAGCCACCAGCCCTGGTGCATCTCCACCGCGCCGGCCGGAATCGCCAAGGCAAACACGCAGGCCACCGCGGCCAGAAAACCCAACAAGGCTTTCGCGGCATGGGAAAAACGGTGGAAGGTGTTATCCGTCATTGCTCCAATCCTCACGTTAACGCTTCACGTTGATGGCCGTCTGCAACATCGTATCCGAGGTGGTCATGGCCTTGGAGTTCACCTCATACGCGCGCTGGCCGATGATGAGCCCGACCATTTCGTCCACCATCTCCACATTGGAGGTTTCCAAATAGCCCTGGGCGATGGTGCCGAAGTTCGTATCGCCGGGGGTGCCCTGAATGGGGGCGCCGCTGCCGTCGGTCTCCACATAGAGATTGCGGCCCGTGGCCTTGAGTCCGGCCGGGTTCACGAAGTTATAGGTGGTCAGGTCCGCGCCGGCGATCTCCTTGCCATTGGAATCCAGAGCGGAAATGCGCCCCTTCTCCGTGATGGTCAGAGTGCTCGTCTCCGTGGGCACGGTGAATTCCGGCTGCAGCGGGTAGCCGTTGGCGTTGACGATGCGGCCGTTGTTGTCGAGCTTGAAGTTGCCGGCGCGCGTATAGACGTCGTTGCCGTTCTGGTCGAGCTTGAAGAAGCCCTGGCCCTCGATGGCGATGTCGAGCGTGTTGCCGGTGTTGGAAAAGCTGCCCTGACTGAAGAACTTGTGCACCGTCACCGGGCGCACGCCCATGCCGACCTGATAGCCGGTGGGCAGGCGGTTGCCACCCTCGTTCAGGGTGCCGGCAACGGTCTGGGTCTGGTACATCAAGTCCTCGAACTCGGCCCGGCTTTTCTTGAAGGCCGTGGTGTTCACGTTGGCCAGGTTGTTCGAAATGACATCGATATTGGTCTGTTGCGCGACCATGCCGGTGGCGGCGGTCCAAAGTGAGCGCATCATGGGGCGTTATCCTCCTGACGGTGCGTCCGGCCTAGCTGACCTGGCCGACCTTGTTGATGACGAGGGATTCCATCCCATCCGTCGTGGTCATTATCTTTTGACTGATCTCAAAAGCCCGCTGGGCCTCCATCATGTTCACCATCTCGGAAACAACCTCCACGTTGGACTTCTCCAAGGCGCCCTGCTGCACGTTGGGCTCCTCGATGGGGACCTCCGTGGCGCGGCTGCCCTTTTTGATGCGGAAAAGGTTCTTGCCGGCTTTCTCCAGTCCTTTAGGGTCGGAGACGTCGACGATGTCCAAAGCGCCCACATCCGTGCCGTCCACCGTGACGCGCCCGTACATGTCCACCTGGATCTTGCTTGCCGTGTCGGGGATGACGATGGTTCCTCCCCCGGCTATCACCTCGAAGCCCTGCTCGGTGACGAGAGTGCCGTCATTGGCGCGGCGAAAACTGCCGTTGCGCGTCATCAGGTCGCCATCGGGGGTGCGCACCTTGAAAAAGCCCTTGCCCGCAATGGCCAGATCAAGCGGATTGCTCGTCACCTGCATGGGGCCCTGGCTCTGGTCGGAGTACTGGTCGCTCAACCGCGGACGGGCCTGCACGTAAGGACGGGGCCAAATGCTCTCGGCGTGGAGGTTCTGGCGGTCGTCCGTCAAATAATCGGTGGCGAACCGCTGAAAGGTGTCGTGGAAGGCGTAGGCCTCCTTCTTGAACCCCGTGGTGTTCACGTTCGCAAGATTGTTGGCGATAGTGTCAAGCCGAACCTCGTTCGACATGGCCCCGAAGAGCGCGCTGTACATGCTTTCGCGCATGGAATCCTCCTGGTCTGCCGCAACAGATGCAACAAACGCGCCAGGATTCCGGAGCCCAACCGCGCGCGCAACCGGCCCCATACGCACATTCTCCTTGCGGAAACCGGTTTTTTCGTTGACAAGCTACATAGGCCCGACTAGATAGGCCGTGCGGGCGGGTGTAGCTCAATGGTAGAGTACGAGCTTCCCAAGCTCGGTGTTGCGGGTTCGATCCCCGTCACCCGCTCCAAGGCCTCAAGGATTCGACCGCCTGTACCTCGCCGGTTCCCGAGACAAGGTGGGCCTTTTGGTCCACTTTTTTTATTTGTACGGAGCCGCAAGCTAAAGACGGTTAATACATGACACGCTCACCCCTGATAGAACGACTTGCCGGAATTATCGGCCCGGCTCTTGAACCTTTGAGCGTCACGCTCTGGGGCGTGGAGCTGGCCTCCGCCGGCAGCCGTATGGTGGTGCGCGTGTATATAGATGACGCCGGGGACGGAAGCGTGAGCATCGACGTCTGCGCACGGGCGAGCCGGGCGCTGGGCGCCGTGTTCGACGCCGAGGACGTGCTCCCGGGCGCGTATGTGCTGGAGGTATCGTCGCCTGGGCTGGAGCGCCGCTTCTTCTCCGCCGCGCAAATGGCCGCGTATGTGGGCCGCGTGGTGGATGTGCGTCTTTTTGAGCCCCAGGACGGACGCCGGCACCTGCGCGGAACGCTCGCCGAGGTCAAGGATGAGCTGATTGGCGTGGACGAGGAAGGCGTGACGACGCGCGTGGCCTTTGACCGCGTGAAGACCGCGCACCTGGTGCACGAATTTCCCGAGGTTGGTCTGGGAGCCAAGTAAGGCTGCCGCCGCCCCGGACGAAACGTATTTTTGGGCGGGCCGAATGACGGCCCCGCAAGGCTGGTCGCACAACGCGGCCTTACTCGTCAGAAGGACGCAGAATCTCGCGCCGGATAACGCCACGCGGGCGCCGGCGGCACCGGAGGGAGCGCCATGAGTTCGGAACTGAAAAAGGCCATAGACCAGATCAGCAAGGATCGCGGCATCGACCGCGACCTGCTCATCGACACGCTTGAAGAAGCCGTGCGGTCCTCCGTCGCCCGCAAATACGGCGAGCAGATGGACATCGAAGTGAATTTCAACGAGGAGCTGGGCGAGATCCAGGTCTACCAGTTCAAAGTCGTGGTCAGCGAGATCAACGACCCCGTGAGTGAAATCACGTTTGACGAAGCACGCGAGCACGACCCCAACATCCAGCTCGACGACGAGATGGGCTTCAAGGTCAACGTTGAGGATTTGGGCCGCATTGCCGCGCAGAGCGCCAAGCAGGTCATCATCCAGCGCATGCGCGACGCCGAGCAGGAAATCATCTACGAGGAATACCGCGACCGCAAGGGCGAGATAGTCTCCGGCATCGTCCAGCGACGCGACCGCACCGGCTGGATCATCAACCTGGGCCGCACCGAGGCGCTTTTGCCCAAGGAAGAGCAGATCGCCCGCGAGCGCTACAAGCGCGGCGACCGCATCCAGGCCTATATTATTGAAGTGCAGAAGGAATCGCGCGGACCGCAGATCGTGGTCTCCCGCTCGCATCCGGACTACATGGGCGCGCTTTTCGCCCGCGAGGTGCCCGAGGTTTACGACGGCACGGTCAAAATCATGGGCGTCGCCCGCGATCCCGGCCTGCGCGCCAAGGTGGCCGTCACCAGCCGCGACCGCGACGTGGATCCCGTGGGCGCCTGCGTGGGCATCCGCGGCTCGCGCATCCAGAACATCGTGCAGGAGCTCAAGGGCGAGCGCATCGATATCGTGGTCTGGAGCCCGGACATCGCCGTATACGCGCAAAACTCCTTGTCCCCCGCCGTCATCAGCCGCATCATGGTTGACGACGACGAGAAGACCCTTGAGGTCGTGGTGCCCGACGACCAGCTCACGCTCGCCATCGGCCGCAAGGGGCAGAACGTCAAACTGGCCGCGCATCTGCTCGGCTGGAAGATCGACATTTTCACCGAGAGCCGCTACGGCGAGCTCAATGCGGACAAAAAGGGCATGGACCAGCTGGCCAGCGTGGCCGAGGTCGGAATGGACGCCTTCATCTCCGCCGGTTTTGAGACCACGGCCCAGCTTGTGGGCGCCTCCGAGGAGGACCTGCTCAAAGTGCAGGGCATGACGCCCGAGCGCGTGCGCGACATGCGCGCGGCCATCAATATCCTGGGGCTGGCGCCTTCGTCCGAGGCGGCCGAGCCGACTGCGGAACCGACTGCGGAGCTGGCGACGGAAGTCGTTGAGACAGCGGAACCTGCGGCCGAGCCGGTCGCGGAACAGGCTGAGGCGACGGATCCTGCGGCCGAGCCGGTCAAACCCGCCGAGTAGTAGGGCGGCGCGAAGATGAACGGCCAGCCCGAGGGAGACGGGCCAGTGCGCATGTGCTGCATTTGCAGACGGCGGCTGCCCAAGGCCGAAATGCTCCGGCATGTGCGGAGCGCAGATGAAGAAGGGAAAGGGCTTGTGTCCGATCCCCGGGGCGTAATGCCCGGCAGAGGATTATACGTGTGCGGCCAGGCCGAATGCCGCGAGAGATTTCTCCGCTACGGGGACCGGCGGAAGAAGCGCTAACAAGGGGAAACGTGAATGGTGACAAAGCTCAAGGTGAAGGACCTGGCGGCCGAACTTGGCATCGGCCACAAGGAGATCCTGCAGCATCTGCGGGATATGGACATCCAGGTCAGAAGCTTGTCGAGCACCCTGGAGGATGACGAGGCCGACCGCCTCAGGCAGTCGCTGCGTGGAGCGCCTTCCGCACAGACCGAGGTGATGCGCCGCGAGGTGCAGCCTGGCGTCATTGTGCGCAGACGCACGGCCCGCCACGGCGCGGAGGAGCACCACGAGGAGCCTGCCGCCGAACCAGTTGCCGCCGCCCCGGCCCCAGTCCAGGACGAATCCGCCCCCAAGGCCGCTCCAACCCCTGAGCCGAAAGAAGAGCCCGTCGTCAAGGCG
>MNUQ01000146.1:21796-33972 GCA_001871085.1 Desulfovibrionaceae bacterium CG1_02_65_16 | reverse complement strand
GTGAACCTTGGGCGCAAGGGCCTGGGCTGGGGGCGCGGCCTGCACGGTCTGGCCCTGGGCGCGGGGCCGGTCAAGCGCGAGGGCGACGGCCGGGCCCCGGCGGGGATCTTCGCCGTGGGGCCTGGGTTTGCCGAGGATCCGGCCGGCGTGGGCGCGGCGCATATCCCGGTGCGGCTGGTGGATGGCGGGCTGGTGTGCGTGGACGATCTGGCCTCGGCGCATTACAATGAGCTATTGGAAAAGTCCGGCGAGACGGACTGGAAGAGCGCGGAGACCATGCTTCGCCCGGACGGCCAGTACCGCATGGGCGCGTTTGTGCAGCACAACGTCTCGCCCAAGGCGCCCGGCGGCGGGTCGTGCATCTTTTTGCATATCTGGGCGGGGAAGGGCATGGGCACCGCCGGCTGCACCAGCATGGCCCCGGAGAATCTGCTCGCCGTGCTGCGCTGGCTGGACGCCGGCAAGCGCCCGGTGCTGGTCCAGCTGACGCGGCGCGACTACGCGCGGCTGCGCTCGGCGTGGCGGCTGCCGGAGCTGCGGCAATAAAAAGAAAGGCGGCCCCCCGGCAAGGAGGACCGCCCTTTCGCTTCAGGTCCAATCAATATTACTTGGCGGGGGCCTCGGCCGGGGCGACCAGGGGGCCCATGGGGCCGGCCATTCCGCCCATTCCGCCCATCATTCCGCCGCAGCCCTTGCCGCCCATCATGCCACCCATTCCGCCCATACCACCCATCATGCCGTGACCCATCATGGGCACGCGCAGGCCGGTCTCCTTGAACATGCGGGCGCGGAAGGCGCTGTTCTCCATAAGCATCTTGGCGCTAAGGTCGGCGATTTCGCGGATGGCGGTCTTGGCCTTGGCGCTGTCGCCCTCGCCGGCGGCGTTCACGGCCTCAAGGGCGGCGTATTTGGCGTACATGCTCTGATGCAGAGGGAACATGACTGTGGCGTGCTCGGCCATGAGCTTGCGGGCGGCCTCCTGTTTCTCCGGCGAAAGCTGCGCCAGCGGGCCCATCATCGGTCCGAACATGGGGCCGTATGCGCCGTGCTGACCGTGTCCGGCGTAGTGGGCCTGCACGGGGGCCTGCTGGGGGCCGGCGGCCAGGGCCAGTGAGGAGGAAAGGGCGACGGCGGCGCAGGCGGCCGCGAGGACTTTGGGGAAACGTTTCATTGCATGCTCGCTTTGGTTGATGGTTATGCCGGGGCTGCGCATGCATCCCTGCGGCGGTTGGTTATCGGGGGGGGAAAGTCCAGAAACACGGTCTCCGGCGGCGCGAGGGAGGGGGGGCGTCGCCGGAGACCGGCCTTTCGGCTACAGGGCGCGGCCTGTTGCGGCGGAGTCGGCGGCGCGCATGTGCGCCACGTCCGCTCCGGCTGTCATGCCGCCGCCCATCTCCTCGGCGCTCATCCTGCCCACGCCGTTCATCATGCCGGGTCCCATCTGGTCATTGCCCATTCCGCTGTAGCCCATCCGGCCCTGGCCCATTTGGCCCTGGCCCATTTGGCCGGAAACAGCGCCCGGGCAGCTGACCTGGGCGGCGGTTGCGTTGGTCCTGCTGGTGGCGGCGTCGGCGGCGATGGCCAGGGACGCGGACAGGGCGACGACGGCGCAAGCGGCCGTGAGAACCTTGGAAATGCGCTTCACGATAAGCCTCCTGAATTCGTTGCAGCGAGATGTCGCCGCTTGATCCCCCGTCAAAGCATATGCCGTGCCATTTAGTTATATTTTGTTATATTGGTATGCTATGATACAAATTCACGCTAGGATAGTGCAGCTGTGTGCACAATCCGGAGTTATCTTGTCTGAATTGCGCAAGGCTTGTGCAAGTCCTGGCGCACTCCGGCAGGGGGGGGAGTGCGCCGCCCATCTCCTGGCCGTGCGCGGCTGTGAATTTTTTGGTTGCGGCATCGGGCGGGTACGCATGTTCGTTTGCAAAGAGCGAAAATTCATCTTGTGATTTTTCAAACAATGGCTATTTCATGATTGTAGACGTCTTCCCCTTGAAAGGGTTGCGTCCTTTTTGAGCGGCAGAGGAGTTTGACGTTTGGCGACACGCAAACAATCTAACAGATGGAGGTACTTGCAATGTTGAGGAACTGGCTGCCTGCGCTGCGGAATCGCTCGGAGGAAGCCCTGCGGCCGGTGAGCATTACCGACATGATGGAGGACTTCTGGCGCAGCCCGTTTGGCGCGCCTTCCCTGCTCGACGAGATGACCAAGGGCGTTTTCGGCAAGGGGGCCTTCCCCGTGGTCAATGTCTCGGAGGCCGAGAAGGAGATCAAGGTCGAGGCCGAGCTGCCCGGCCTGGAAGCCAAGGATGTGGAGATGCGCCTGGAGAACGGCGCGCTCGTCATCACCGGCGAAAAGAAGTTTGAGGACGAGGAGAAGAAGGACAGCTACCACCGCATTGAGCGCAGCTATGGGAAGTTCACCCGCGCCGTGCCGCTGCCCTGCAAGGTGGCTGAGGAGGGCGTGAAGGCCCGCTTCGAGAAGGGCGTGCTGCGCGTGACGCTGCCCAAGGCCGCGCCCTCCGCGCCTTCCCGCAGCATCAAGATAGAGGAGTAGGCCACGCGCTGATGGGTACTGACCGGCGGCCTAAGGGTCGCCGAACCTCAGGGGGAGTCATGAATCTGCGAGGCAAGCGAATCTTCACGGGCCAGATGCAGTTGTTCAACGAGTGGGAGGTCCGCCCGTTCGCCATACAGAATCCCGATGGGGCGTTTCTGCCCGGGTTCGCCGCCAGGCGGCACCGCGCGGGCGAGAACGCCGGCAAGGAATACTGCTTTGACGAGCGGTGCATGAACAAAGAGGAGGCCTTTGAGCTCGCCATGAGCCAGGGGCTGGGCATGCTGGCCGAGAACTAAAGGATTCGCGCGTCCCGCGCGAGATGACGCCGCCCGCCGCCGGTGCCCCCCATGAATGGGGCCGGCGGCCGCTAAAAAAGCCCCCGCCCGGTTTGTGCCGGACAGGGGCTTCTGTTTTGCCATAGCGAACGTGGTCTAGAAAGTGACGCGCTTGACGCCGGGAATGGCCATGAGCTTTTCGCGCATGGCCTCGGTGGGCTCCTGATGCACCACGTACACGGTCTGCACGCAGTCGGATAGGAAGCGGGAGTTGTTCTCGCGGATGTTGACGCCCAGTTCGCCCAGCGCAGTGCCGAACTTGCCGAACATGCCCGGCTTGTCCTCGTGGGTGATGAACAGGGCGTAAATGCGGCGGCCTTCCTCCTCCACGGTTTCGCCCACGTTGACGGAATTGCCGAAGTCGCCGCGCTTCAAGTACTTGGCGACCACTGTGGCGATCTCCAGGCCGGTTCTGCGCACGGCGTTTTTGGTGCTGGCCCCCAGGTGCGCGCTCATGACGATGTTGTCCAGCTCGTGCAGGCGGCAGTTGAAGGGCTCGCCCTCGCGCTTGGGCTCGTTCTCGTAGCAGTCCAGCGCGGCCCCGGCGATGGCGCCGCTTTTGAGGGCGTCGTACAGCGCCTTTTCGCTGACGTTGCTCCCCCGGGAGGCGTTGACGAGGTAGGCCGTGGGCTTCATGAGCGCCAGCTCGCGCGCGGTGATGATGGCGTTTTTGCCGCCGGTGTGGAGGCTTATGAAGTCGGCGACCTTGAGCACGTCGTCGATGCCGGGCAGGTAGTCCACATTGGCGTCCGGCATGGGGCAAAGGTCGAAGCCGACCACCTTCATGCCGATGCCCAGCGCCTTGCCCGCCAGCGCCTGGCCGATGCGCCCGCAGCCGATGATGCCCAGGGTTTTGCCCATGAGCTCGTTGCCGGCGAAACGCTTCTTGTGCCACACGCCGCCCATCAGGGTGCGGTGCGCCATGGGAACCTTGCGCGCCACGGCGAACATGAGCCCCAGGGCGTGCTCCGCCGTGGCGTTGGTGTTGCCGTTGGGCGCGAATTTCACGATGACGCCGCACTCTTTTGCGGCCTCAAGGTCGATGTTGTCTGTGCCGACGCCGCCGCGCCCCACGATTTTGAGCTTGCCGCCGTTCTTGGTCCCGGCCTCCAGAAGCTCTCGCGTCACTTTGGTTGCACTGCGCACGAGCAGGGCGTCGAACTCGGCGATTTCGCCAAGCAGGTCGTCGTTGCCGCGTTTCTCGGTCTCGACGCAGAATCCTTCCTTTTTGAGCAGGGCGACGGCTTCCTCGTTCAGCCCGTCATTGGCAAGAATGCGCATGTCGTCTCCCCTTGTGCGTTATTTGAGCAATTCGGGCCTGAGCGCCTCCAGGTATGCGGACACCATGTCCGGGGTCACGTCGCCCATGTGCCCAAGGCGGATGAGCACGCGCTGGCCGGCCTCCTCCAGGTCGGTATTCAGCTTGCCGTAGCCGGGATCGAAGAGGTAGCCCTTGGCGCGCATGGCCTCTTTCACATTCTTGAGCCGGGCCATGGTCATGCCCGCGGGCACGCGCACGGCGGTAACGGTGGGCGAGCGGTGGCCCTCCGGCGCCAGCAGTTCGAAGCCGGGCAGCGAGCGCACGAAGGCGTGGGTGAGGTCGCGCATGACAATGTGCCGGGCGAAGCGGTTCTGAATGCCCTCGGTGTTGATGATGTAGTCGACCTGCACGGCCATCTGGTTGGCCAGGGTGGTGTTGGGCGTGGTCAGGGTCTGGTTTTTCTGCGCGCGGCCCAGCTGGCCGATGATGTCCGTGGTGAAGCCGCGGTTCTGCACCTTCTTGGCTTTTTCCACCGCCTCGTCGGAGACGAAAAGAATGCCGAAGCCGGCGGGCAGGGCGAGGGACTTCTGCGTGCTGGTGGCGTAAGTGGCTGCGCCGGAGGCCGAGAGGTCGAGCGCCGCGCCGCCGAAGATGCTCACGCCGTCGACCAGCGGCAGCGCGCCATGCTTGCGCACCAGCGCGCACACGGCCTTCATGTCGTTCATCACGCCGGTGCTGGTCTCGTTGTGGGTGAAGGTGACGCAGGCCGGCTTGTGCTCATTGAGCGCGGCCTCAAGCCGGGCCAGATCAATGGCCTCGCCAGGGGCGAATTTGAGCTGCGCGGCCTTTTTGCCATTCTGCACGGCCATTTTGTGGTACAGGTCGCCAAAGGCGCCCACGGAGACGTTGAGCACGCATTCGCCGTCGGCCACCAGGGAGCGCACGGTGGCCTCCATGGCGTTGGAGCCGGAGCCGTTGAACAGAATGACGTGGTAGTCCGCGGCGCAGCCGGCGATTTCCCGCAGGCCGGACATGATCGGGCCGAAACGCTTGACGTTCTCGGCGTCGCGGTGGCCGAATTCCGGCAGCTGGCCGGCTTCGCGGATTTCCGGGCGAATATACGTCGGGCCGGTGATGAAAAGAGTGAGGTCGGCGAAATCCTGCGTGCTCATGTGCGGGTCACCTCGTGGTAGAAGAATGTTCGGAAAAGGGATTGGGGGAACGGAAACCTCCTTCATATTCCGAGTCGCCACATCTGTCCAGAGGAGCCGCAAATCTGCGCTGTGCCGGCCTTGCGGGCTTGGATGCCTGCCTGTTTGGGGCACCGCTTACGGGCGGCCTTGCCAACTGGCCCTGGGCGACCTATATTCCGCCCTTCACGGCGCGGCTTACCCCCACCTGAACAACATTCCCCCAGCCTGGAGACACACGCCACATGCCCTTGATCGGCCCGCATATTTCCATTTCCGACGAACGCATTCTGACACGCGTGCTGGGGCTTACCGCAAGCCCCGAGGAGGGCGGCTTCGCCCAATGGTCCGACGGCGTGCGCGAGCTGGCCACAAGTTTGGCCGCCGAGCTGTTCCTTGTGCGCTATAATCCCTTTGTGGATGCGGAGCTGGTGCGCGAGAGCGTGGACCGCAAGCTCTCCATCGCCCGGCCCAGCCTCTCCGGCGAGTTCCCGCGCCTGCTGGCCGACGCCGTGGCGGGGTTTTGGGAGCGCTACGAGGCCGACCAGGCCTTCGCCCGCAAGCTGAAGGGGCGGCTCATGGACTTCATGCCCGCCGAGGGCATTGGCGACGCGCCGAACACGCGCATAGAGTGCGCCACCGACGCAACCGACCTGCGCCTGGAGCTGCCGCTGTTCGTGCTGTTCCCCGAAACCACGGAGCAGGTGCGCAAGATCGTTCTGCTGGCCAACCTGCTGGACTTCGGCATCATTCCGCGCGGCGGCGGCACGGGCCTCACCGGCGGGGCCATCCCCATGTTCTCGCGCACGGTGGTGCTTTCGCTCGCGCGTTTTAAGAAGATCATCGACATCGACCCGGACACCATGCTGCTCACCGCCCAGGCCGGCGTCATCACGCTGGACGCCATCAAGGCCGCGGCCGAGCAGAACCTGCTGTTCACCGTCGATCCCGCGTCGAAGGCCGGCTCCACCCTTGGCGGCAATATTTCGGAGAACTCCGGCGGCCCCTTCGCCTTTGAATACGGCACCACCATCGACAACATCCACTCCTTCGAGATGGTGACGCCGAGGGGCGAGATCATCACCGTGCGCCGCAAGGACCACCCCCGGCACAAGATCTTCGAGGGCGAGAGCGCCGTGTTCGAGATTTTGGACGAGAAGGGCGCCATAAAGGACACCATCACCCTGGCCGGCAACGACGTGCGCGCCACCGGTCTGGGCAAGGACGTGACCAACAAGTACCTGGGCGGATTGCCCGGCGTACAGAAAGAGGGCGTGGACGGCATCATCACCACCTGCACCTTCACGCTGTACCCGCAGCCCAAATATTCGCGCGTGCTGGTGCTGGAGTTTTTCGGCCGCAGCATGAAGAACGCCATGTACGTTATCGGCGATGTGGTCGGCCTGCGCGACGCCATCCGCAAGCAGGGCGACATGGTCAAAATAAGCGCGCTTGAGGAGTTTGGCACCAAATACGTGCAGGCTATTGAGTACAAAAAGAAGTCGGCCCTGTACGAGGGCGACCCCATCAGCGTGCTCATTTTGCAGCTGGACAGCGACGACGAGGCCGCGCTCTCCGACGCGGTGGACGCCGTGCTCGCCATCGCCAAGCCGTACCCCGGCGTGGACATCTTCGCCGCGCGCGATGACAAGGAGGCCGAGCTTTTCTGGGAGGACCGGCACAAGCTCTCGGCCATCTCCAAGCGCACGTCCGGCTTCAAGGTCAACGAGGACGTGGTCATCCCCATGCGGGCCATTCCCGTTTTTGCGCAGTTTTTGGAGAACCTGAACCTGCTGTATATGGCCAAGGTGGTGCGCAAGGCCCTGCTCAAAGTGCGCGAGCTGCCCGGCGTGCCCTTCGACGACCCGGACATCGACTTCGGCATCGAACGCGCGCTGTTCATCCTTAAAAAGCGCACCACGGCCGACGACTTGGCCGACGAGGAGCTGGCCAGCCAGCTGCGCCTGCTGTTCCACGAGCTGAAGGACAAGTATCCCAAGCACGACCGCGAGCTTGAGGATGTTTACCAGGAGGCCGTGGCCCGGCGCATCGTCATTGCCAACCACATGCACGCGGGCGATGGCAACTGCCATGTCAACATTCCGGTGAACTCCAACGATCCCGAAATGATGAGCCAGGCCTACGAGGCCGTGGACGAGGTCTTCGCCGAGGTGCTCAAGCTCGGCGGCGAGATCACGGGCGAGCACGGCGTGGGCATCACCAAAATCGGCTTCCTGTCGCAGGCCAAGATCGACGCGCTCAAAGCCTACAAGACCATAGTGGACCCGGCCAACGTGCTGAATCCCGGCAAGCTGACCCGCCGCGACCTGGCCGTGGAGCCCTACACCTTTTCCTTCAACCGTCTTATTGGCGATTTGCGCAAGACCGCGCTGAAGGACAAGGAGAATCTCATTGAGCTCTTGAAGAACGTGCAGACCTGCACGCGCTGCGGCAAGTGCAAGCAGGTGTGCCCCATGTATAATCCCGCGCGCGGCCTGCTGTACCATCCGCGCAACAAGAACCTCAGCCTGGGCGCGCTCACCGAGGCCATCTACTACTCGCAGGTGCAGGGCGGCGAGCCCGCGCCGGAGCTGTACGACGAGCTGCGGCGCATCATGGAGCACTGCACCGCCTGCGGCAAGTGCAAGGCCGCCTGCCCGGTCAAAATCGATTCCGCGGCCAATGCGTTGCAGATACGCTCCTTCCTTGAGTACAAGGGCAAGGGCGGGCACCCCATCAAAACCGCCATCATGGGCAACATCGCCCACGATACGTCGAACCGCCTGCCCAAGGTTGCCAAGTTCCTTTCGCTGGGGCAGGCCGCGGCCAACAGCGTGCTGGGGCTGATTCCCGGGCACTTCCGCCGCCGGCTGGAAAGCCCGGCCCTGCAAGGCCCCGGCCCGCTCATGGACCTGCGCAACCTGAGCCAGGAACTGGGCCTCTCCGAACATTCGCTGTTCCGCAACCCCGCAGCCAGCCCGGACGAAACCGTGCTCTATTTCCCCGGCTGCGGCGCGGGGCTCTTCAGCCACGACATCGGGCTGGCGGGCGTGTATCTGCTGCTCAAGTCCGGGGTGAACGTCGTCATGCCCGAGCGGCACCTGTGCTGCGGCTACCCCCTGCTGGCAAGCGGCTGCACCGAGGCCTACAACGCCAACCGGCACCGCACCATTCAGGAGATTCTGGACATCCTCATCGCCACCGGCCGCGCGGGCATGAAGGCCACCATGCTCGTCACATCCTGCGGCACCTGCCGGGAGTCCATTGAAACCTACGACTTCAGCCAGGAGCTTTCCGAGCCGCTCAAGCACCTGGACATCGTGCAGTTTTTGCTCGGCCGGCTGGACCGGCTGGCCCTGCCCAAGCCCGAGGCGGGCCAGGGCGAAAAGCTGCTGTACCACGCGGCCTGCCACGCGGAATGGGTGGACGTGCCCAAGATGAAGGCCCCGGAGATGTACCGCAAGGCCATTGCCGACGCGCTTGGCGCGCAGGTGCGCCTTTCGCCCGGGTGCTGCGGCGAGTCCGGCCTGGGCGCGCTGACCAGCCCGAACATCTACAACCGCATCCGCGCCAAAAAGAAGGAACAGCTGGCGAGCGACCTCGCCCGGCCCGATTCCAAGCGGCCGGACAAGGACACGCCCATCATCGTGGGCTGCCCCTCGTGCAGAATCGGCGTCAAACGCTGCCTGATGCAGATGCACCGCCCCAACGAGGTGCTGCACACCACGGAGTATCTGGCCGAGAGGCTCGGCGGCCCCAAGTGGAAGCGCGAACTCAAGCGCATGCTCGACAGCGGCGAAAAGAAGGGCCGCACGGTGATCATCGGCGCGGGCGGCGGGAGCAAGTAGCATGCCGCGCGGGTCCGCCGGTTGTGGTGATTGGCAAAGCGAACCAGCCGGCGCGCCCCCCGAGGCCCAGGCCCCCGATCCGTTCGACGCCCTGTCCGATTCCCTGCGCGCGCACATGGTCCGGCGTCTCGCCCTTGCCGGCCCGTGCGACCCGGTCCACGACCTGCTGCACTTGCAGCGCGTTGCGGCCACGGCCCGGCGCATTGCCGCAAGCGAGGGCGCGGACCTGCGCGTCGTCATTCCGGCCGCGTGGCTGCACGACTACGTCAATCTGCCCAAGGACGACCCGCGCCGCGATCATGCCTCGCGCCTGTCCGCCGTGGAGGCCCGCGCCTATCTCGCCAGCATCGGCTACCCGCCGGACCTGCTGCCCGCCATAGTCCATGCCATTGAGGCGCACAGCTTCAGCGCGGGCATTGCCGCGCGCACGCTGGAAGCCAAAGTCGTGCAGGACGCCGACCGGCTGGACGGCATTGGGGCCATCGGCATCGCGCGGTGCTTCGCCTGCGCGGGCGTCATGGCCCGGCCGTTCTACAGCCCCGCCGACCCCTTTTGTGTTACCCGCGAACCCGACGACGCACACTTCACCATCGACCACTTCTATCGTAAGCTCTTCAAAACCGCCGCGACCATGCAGACAGCGGCCGGGCGGGAAGAGGCGGGGAGGAGGGCGGAGGTGATGCGGCGGTATTTGCGGGAGTTGGGGGAGGAGATTGGGGGAGTGCTTTTGATCAATGCCGCTGGCAGGAGAGAGCTATGATTTGGTATTATTGGATTCCTTCGATTTCAACCACCGCGCTTTTGGGATTGGCCCTGTGGCTGTCCCGTTCAGTGATTTTGACCCGCTTATCGAAAAGCGTTCAGCATGAATTTGATGAAAAAATTGAAAGGATTCGAGCGGAATTATCACAGCGATCGAAAATCAATAACTTTCGCTACGAAAAAGAGTTTGCTGTGTTGGTAGAGCTATCTGAAGCTGTGTTTCAGTTTCTTGAATTTGCAAATAAGTACGATGTGATTGCTAAAGATGCATGGGAGCTAGAAAAATATAAAGGCCCAAAAAGTGATTTTCAAAACCAGTACATGGCAGCATATGAAAAACTGCGCTTCACGGCAAATAGATACCGACCCTTTTACCCAGAAGCTATATATAGTTTGGTTAGAGAGCTTAACGAATTGTCCTCTGACTGTGCTAACCATTCGCTTCAGATATCCAGGAAACCACCCTTTAATGAACATTTGGCTCAAGCACAGGAGTCCGCGAGAGCAGTATCTCAGAAGGCTGAACAAATTGTGGAGGCCATACGGTCGCACGTGAAGGATTGGAAATAAACATCGCTCGAGCCTTAACGGCATACTTCTCCCCTTGACATCCCCTCCCTTCCCCCTTACTTACCCCGGGTCCGGGTCAATCCCGGCACGGCATACGTCTTGAGAGGCGCGGCACCGCTGCACAGCCCGCCTGAAAAATCCTCATTACCCACGCCGAATCGACATACGCCCCGATTGAGCCATCCAGTCACGGCCCGCAGCGACCGTCACCCGATACGCTCTTCGCCGCCGTATTGGTGCGTCTTTTGCGCGCCGCGCGGCCCCTCTTTCACAAAGGACCTACTTTGACTTTCGATTCCTTCGGCCTTTCTCCCGTTCTGCTCGCCAATATCAAAAATCAGGGCTACACCGCCCCCACCCCCATCCAGGAGCGCGCCATTCCGGCCGCCATGGAAGGACGCGACCTTATGGGCCTGGCGCAGACCGGCACCGGCAAAACCGCCGCGTTCCTGCTGCCCATTCTTAACAAGTTGATGAAGCGCCCCGCCGGCAACCGCCGCCGCACCCGCGCCCTCATTCTGGCCCCCACGCGCGAGCTGGCGGAGCAGATCCACGAGGCCACCCTGGACCTTTCCAAGTCCACGGGCCTGCGCAGCACCACCGTGTATGGCGGCGTGAACATGAACCGGCAGATTACCGCCCTGCGCAACGGCGCGGACATCGTGGTGGCCTGCCCGGGCCGCCTGCTCGACCACATGGGCCAGCGCACTGTCGATCTCAGCGGCGTGGAAGTGCTGGTGCTTGATGAAGGCGACCAGATGTTCGACATGGGCTTTCTGCCCGATATCCGCAAGATCATGGCCGGCCTGCCCAAGGAGCGCCACACCATGCTCTTCTCCGCCACCATGCCCGAGGCCATCCGCGGCCTTGCCAGCGACATTCTGAAGGACCCGGAGACCCTGCGCGTTGGCGACAGCGCCCCCACCGAGACCGTCAGCCACGCGATTTACCCGGTTGCGCACCACCTCAAGACCAAGCTGTTGCTGGAGCTTCTGCGCCGCAACACCGAGGGCAGCGTGCTGGTCTTCACCCGCACCAAGCACCGCGCCAAGCGCCTGGCGGAGAATCTGGAAAAGAGCGGCTTCAAGGCCACCGCGCTGCAGGGCAACCTTTCCCAGAACCGCCGCAAAGAGGCCATGGACGGGTTCCGCTCCGGCCGCTACCGCGTGCTGGTGGCAACCGACATCGCCGCGCGCGGCATCGACGTGAGCCAGATCACCCATGTGGTGAACTTCGATGTGCCGAGCACCCCGGAGACCTACACCCACCGCATCGGCCGCACTGGCCGCGCCGCCCGCACGGGCGAGGCGCACACCTTCGTCACCGGCGAGGATGTGTCCATGGTGCGCGCCATTGAGCGCCTGCTGCGCGAGCCGTTGACCCGCAAGAAGCTGGACGGCTTTGACTACAACGAGGCCCCGTCCGCCGCGGACAAGGACTTCAACCGTCCCATCATGGACCGTCGCGGCGGCTACGGCGGCGGCCAGCGCACCGATCGTTCGGCGCGGCCCGCCCGTCCGGAGCGTTCCGACCGTTCGGCGCGTTCCGATCGTCCGGCCCGTCCGGAGCGTTCCGACCGCTACGCCCGCGACGAGCGTTCGCAGCCGAGCGCCCAGCACCACACCTACGGCGCGCTTCGGT
>MNUQ01000146.1:20163-21788 GCA_001871085.1 Desulfovibrionaceae bacterium CG1_02_65_16 | reverse complement strand
CGATGTGAACGGCAACCGCAGGCAGCCCGGCGACGACATCTACACCGCCGATCCGCGCGACGGACGCCCCAGCGGCGACCGCGCCCGCACGGGCCGCAATGGATACGGCAAGGCCGCTGCGAGCCGTCCCGCCGGTGGCCGCGGCAGCTACGGCGCGCAGGGACAAAAGCCCCGCACCGGCCGTCCGCAGGGCGATTCCCGCCCGCGCGCGCAGGCCGCCCAGTCCTCCGCCAACAGCTAGAACCGCTTCTTGACGCCAGGGCGCAACTGCCCTAGTCATGCTGCAATAACGCCGAAAGCGCCGCACGACAGGGGAGGCCAAAAGGCCTCCCCCCGCGCGGTGTGGCCCGTTGTTTGCTACCAGCTCGCGCAACAAAACGCATTGTGGAGCGCAGCATGGGCACCATTCTCATCATAGACGACGACGCCGAGGTCCGCGAGACCCTGCTTTCCCTCACCCGGCGCATGCGCCTGGCCGGGGAGGCTGTTGGCTCCATCGCCGCCGGGCTTTCCCGCCTGCGCCAGGGCGGTGTGGACGTGGCGTTTCTCGATGTCAGCCTGCCGGACGGCAACGGGCTTTCCGCCCTTTCTGAAATAAAGGCCCTGCCGGACTCCCCGGAGGTCATCATCCTCACCGGCCGGGGCGACCCCGACGGCGCGGAGCTGGCCATTCAGGGCGGCGTGTGGGACTACCTGCTCAAGCCCTCCCCCCTCAAAGACACCATGCTGACCCTGGAGCGCGCGCTCAAGTATCGCGTGGGCAAACGCGGCGCCTGCGCGCCCGTGGCGCTGATGCTGGAAGACGTGGTGGGCAAGAGCCGGCGCATGCGCGCCTGCTTCGACGCCGTGGCCGGTGCGGCCGGCACCAACGCCAGCGCGCTCATCAGCGGCGAAACCGGCACCGGCAAAGAGCTTTTCGCCCGCACCATTCATGTGAACAGCGCCCGCGCGGACAAGCCCTTTGTGGTGGTGGACTGCGCCGCCCTCACCGAAACGCTTGTGGAAAGCACGCTCTTTGGCCACAAGAAAGGCTCCTTCACCGGCGCCGACAGCGACCGCACGGGCCTTGTGAAAATGGCCGATGGCGGCACGCTCTTCCTCGACGAGGTGGGCGAGATGCCGCTTAATCTGCAAAAGTCGTTTCTGCGCGTGCTGCAGGAACGGCGCTTCCGTCCCGTTGGCGGCGCGCAGGAGCTGGAGAGCGACTTCCGGCTCATGGCCGCCACCAACCGCAATCTGGAGCAGATGGTCATTCAGGGCTCCTTCCGCAGCGATCTGTTCTACCGCCTCAAAACCATCTCCATCTCCCTGCCGCCCCTGCGGGAGCGCGTCGAGGACATCAAGCCGCTGGCCGTGTTCCGCGTGGGCCGGCTGTGCGAGCAGTACGACGCCCCCTTGAAAGGCTTCGACCCCGATGTGTTCCAGGTGCTGGAGGGCTACGACTGGCCCGGCAACGTGCGCGAGCTGTTCAATGTGCTGGAGCGCGCCTTTGTGGCCGCAGGCTCGGTGCGCACGCTGTACGCCATGCACCTGCCCCAGGACGTGCGCATCAAGGTCGCCAAGGCCCAGCTGGGCCGGGGCAGGGCAGGGGAGGCCGCCGCCCTGGCGGAGCCCGTCATGCCGCC
>MNUQ01000146.1:0-20155 GCA_001871085.1 Desulfovibrionaceae bacterium CG1_02_65_16 | reverse complement strand
GAATCCGCCGCTGCATCCGTCGACACTGCGCCTTCCCCCGCCGCGCCGTGCTGCGCCGCGCCCGAACTGCCCGAGGGATTGTTCGGGCACAGTCTCAAGGATTGCAAGGAAGCCGTGGAGCAGCGGTACATGGAGGCGCTGGTGCGCCGGGCCGGAGGCGACGTGCAGCGCGCCCTCTCCGCCTCGGGGCTGTCGCGTTCGCATCTGTACGCCCTGCTCAAGAAGTGGAGCCTGTCCATCGACGGCCCCGCCGTGGGCTCCTGATCTCCCCATAGTCCGATTTTTCGGATGCAAGCCGGTTGGCGGCCCACGGTCCTTCCGGCGTTATCGTATAGCATCTGGCCTTCCGGTTATGCCCCGTTGCGCCATCGCGTCTTGCCTCATGTCCGGCGAAAGTCCGGGCATTTTGTCCTAACTTTCGGACACGGCTTTCGCACACAGTTGGCGTTTTAAACTCAACCGCTCAATATTGTTGATAATCGTTGTGGTGTGATGTCCTGGCACGGTAGTTGCCTTACGGAAAACAAGAGGCGGACCCCCTGTTCCGCCGAAGCCACCCGGAGGAAGACCCCGCATGAACGAAGCGCTGAAGAAAGAATTCGCGGCCCTGGTGGGCAAGGACAACGTCATGGAGAGCGAGAGCGACCGGTTCTCTTACGCCTATGACGCCGCAGTGCTGGAACCTGTCATGCCCGCCCTTGTGGTGCGGCCCGAAACGCGCGAGGCCCTCGGCCGCGTGGTGAAGCTCGCCAACGACAACGGCCTGCCATTGTGCGTGCGGGGCAGCGGCACCAACCTTTCCGGCGGAACCATTCCCAAGCAGGGCGGCATTGTGGTGCTCACCAATGCGCTCAACAAGATTTTGGAGATCAACGAGGCCGACCTTTACGCCATCGTGGAGCCCGGCGTCATCACCGCCAAATTCGCGGCCGAGGTGGCCGCCCGTGGCCTGTTCTACCCGCCCGATCCAGGCAGCCAGGCCGTATCCACCCTTGGCGGCAACGTGGCGGAGAACGCCGGCGGCCTGCGCGGCCTCAAGTATGGCGTCACCAAGGACTACGTCATGGGCGTGGACTTTTTCGACGTGGACGGCGAGATCGTCAAAAGCGGTTCGCGCACGGTCAAGTGCGTCACCGGCCTCAATCTGCACGGCCTCATGGTTGGCAGCGAGGGCACGCTGGGCGTTTTTGAGAAGATCACCCTCAAGCTTGTGCCGCCGCCGCTGGCGCAGAAGGCCATGATGGCGATTTTCGACGATGTGAACAAGGCCTGCGAGGCAGTGGCAGCCATCATCGCCGCCAAAATCGTGCCCGCCACCCTCGAATTCATGGACAACTTCACCATCCGCACCGTGGAGGACTTCGCCCACGCCGGCTTGCCGGTGGAGGCCCAGGCGCTGCTGCTCATCGAGGTGGACGGCCACCCCGGCCAGGTTGCCGACGAGGCCGAGAAGGTTGAGGCCATTTGCAAGAAGCTGGGCGCCAAGCGCGTCCAGGTTGCCAAGGACGCCGCCGAGCGCAACAAGGTTTGGGAGGCGCGCCGCGCGGCGTTGTCCGCCCTGGCCCGCGTGGCGCCCACCACCGTGCTGGAGGATGCCACCGTTCCGCGCAGCAAGATTCCCGCCATGATGAGCGCCATTGTCGACATCTCCAAGAAGCACAAGGTCACCATCGGCACTTTTGGCCACGCCGGCGACGGCAACCTGCATCCGACCTTCCTCACCGACCGCCGCAACAAGGAGGAGTGGAAGCGCGTGGAGGACGCCATCGACGACATCTTTGATGTTGCCCTGGGCCTTGGCGGCACCCTCTCCGGCGAGCACGGCATCGGCATCGCCAAGAGCAAGTACATGGAGAAGGAGACCAACCACGCGACCATCCTGTTCTCCCGTCGGCTGAAGAAGGCCCTTGACCCCAAGGGCATCCTCAATCCCGGCAAGATCATCGGGGAGTAGCCATGAGCGACCTGCCTGAACTTCTTAAGCAATTGGGCGAGCTGGACGACCAGCTTGTTACCTGCATGCGCTGCGGCACGTGCCAGGCCGTGTGCCCCATGTACGAGCAGACCGGCCGCGAGGCCGACGTTGCGCGCGGCAAGATAGCCCTGCTGGAGGGCTTGGCCTACAAGCTGGTGAAGGACCCGGAGGGCGTGCAGGACAAGCTGAGCCGCTGCCTGCTGTGCGGCTCGTGCGCGGCCAGCTGCCCCAGCGGCGTCAAGGTGCTGGACATCTTCATCAAGGCCCGCAGCATCCTGGTGGCGTACTTGGGACTGCCCACGGTGAAGAAGATCATCTTCCGTGGCATGCTCACCAAGCCCGGCCTGTTCGATGGCCTCATGTCCCTTGCCGCCAAGTTCCAGGGGCTGTTTACCTCGCCGGCCAACGACGTCATCGGCACCTCCTGTTCGCGGCTGCTGCAACCGATCATCGGCGAGCGGCATTTCCGGCTTCTGGCCAAAACGCCGTTGCACCGCGAGTTCCCCAGCCTGGACACTCCGGCCGGCGCCAGCGGGCTCAAGGTGGCCTTCTTCCCCGGCTGCATGGTGGACAAGATGTACACCGGCATCGGCGAGGCGTCCCTCAAGGTGTTCAAGCACCACGGCGTGGGCGTGTTCCTGCCCGCGGGGCAGGCCTGCTGCGGCATTCCGGCCCTGGCCTCCGGCGATATGGACAGCTATCTCACGCTGGTGCGCGAGAATCTGGCCGCGTTCAAGGGCGGCAGCTTTGATGCTCTGGTCACCCCTTGCGCCTCATGCACCTCCACCATCAAGGAGGTCTGGCCCATGCTCTCCGACCGCATGAGCCCTTCCGAGCAGAAGGCCATTAAGGCCATTGCCGAAAAGACCATGGATATCAACGCATTTGTGGCGGACAAGTTGGGCGTTGTTCCGCCGGAGCCCGCGGCGGACGCCGTGACCGTTACGATGCATGATCCCTGTCATTTGAAGAAGGCCCTTGGCGTTTCGGCCCAGCCGCGCAAGCTTGTAGCCATGAACTCCAAGTATGTGCTGAAGGAGATGGCCGGAGCCGACACCTGTTGCGGCTGCGGCGGCAGTTTTACGCTCACCCACGCGGACATGTCGGCCAAGATCGGCCAGCGGAAGCGCGACAACATCAAGAACTCCGGCGCGCAGGTGGTGGCCACGGGCTGCCCGGCCTGCATGATGCAGATATCCGATATGCTCTCGCGCAACGGCGATAATATCAGCGTGAAGCATCCCATAGAAATCTATGCGGAGAGCCTCTAGCGGCGGCATGCGGGACAATGTTGAACGCGTTTGCGCCGACGCGCCTGTGGTGGGGCTTTTCCCTGCGGGATTTCTCCTATAAGTACAACGGCCAACAGGTCGCTGTGACGGGGAAAGGCACAGAATAAGGTCTACTCCCGGCGTCGGGGGGCCCCCAGCCCCTGAGACCCCCTCTTGTAACCCCGACGCCGGGAGCCCTGATATGCGAGCATCGCAACCAAGGAGCAACATCGTGGCTGATACGCTGTACATCACCGGAGTGGAGCCCAGAAGCGGAAAATCCGCTATCATCCTGGGCCTAATGCAGTTGCTGTCGCGCGATATTCAGCGCGTGGCCTTTTTCAGGCCCATCATCTCCGCTTCGGAAACGAGCGCCAAGGATCACGACATCAATTTGGTGAACAGCCAGTTCCATCTGGATATGCGCTATTCCGAGGCTTACTCCATGACCATGCAGAAGGCCCGGGAGATGATCAACCAGGGCCAGCACGAGGCCCTGCTTGAGAAGATTCTGAACGACTTCAACTCCCTTAAGAATCGTTTCGACTTCATCCTCTGCGAGGGCACGGACTTCCTCGGCACCGACTCGGCCTTCGAATTCGACATCAACGCCGATATCGCCGCCAACCTGGGCTGTCCGGTTTTGCTCGTCAGCAACGGGCAGAAAAAGTCCCAGGACGAAATCGTGGCCTCCACGCTGCTCACCATTGAATCTTTTGAGGACAAGGGGTTGGACATCCTCGCGGCGATCATCAACCGCGTTGAGGATCTGGACGACACGGGCATGATCGCCGACCTGAAGAAGCGCATCCGCTGCCCGGAGTGCTTCCCCATCTATGTCATTCCCGAGGAGCCGCGCCTGGGCAAGCCCACCGTGGCCGACGTCATCAAGTGGCTGGACGCTCGCGTCATCTACGGCGCCGACATGACAAGCAACCTGGTGGACAACTATGTCATCGCCGCCATGCAGCTTGGAAATTTCCTGAAGTATCTTGAACGCGGCAGCCTTATCATCACCCCCGGCGACCGCAGCGACATCATTCTGGGCAGCCTGGCCTCCCGGCTCTCCACCAACTACCCGGACATCTCCGGCATTCTGCTCACCGGCGGGCTCGAACCCTCGGAAAGCGTCCGCAAGCTCATTGAGGGCTGGGTGGGCGCCCCCATCCCCATCCTGGTCACCGAGGGCCACACCTTCAAGACCACCCGCGTGCTGTACGACTTGTACGGCCGCATCGAGCCGGGCGACCAGAACAAGATCCAGTCGGCCCTGCGCGTGTTTGAGGAGAATGTGGATCTGTCCGAGCTGCGCGCCAAGCTGGTGGCCGCCAAGCCCACCACCGTCACGCCCAAGATGTTCGAGTTCAACCTCATCTTGAAGGCCAAGTCCAAGAAGCAGCGCATTGTGCTGCCGGAGGGCACGGGCGAGCGCATTCTGCGCGCCTCGGACATTCTGCTGCGCCGCGGCGTGGTGGACGTGACCCTGCTCGGCCGTGAGGCGGAGATCCGCTCGCGCATCAGCCAGTACGGCCTGGAGCTTGATGGCGTGGAGATCATAGAACCCGGCAAGAGCGCCAAGTACGACGAGTACGTACAGACCTACTTTGATCTGCGCAAGCACAAGGGCATCCGCGAGGAGGACGCCCGCGACCGCATGCTTGATCCAACCTACTTCTCCACCATGATGGTCTACAAGGGCGACGCCGACGGCATGGTTTCCGGCTCGGTGACGACCACCCAGCAGACCATCCGTCCGGCCTTTGAAATCATCAAGACCCGGCCCGGCTCCAAAATCGTGTCCAGCGTGTTTTTCATGTGCTTGAAGGACCGCGTGCTGGTCTACGGCGACTGCGCCGTGAATCCCAATCCCACGGCCGAGGAGTTGGCGGAGATTGCGCTTTCCAGCGCGCACACGGCGAAGATCTTCGGCATTGAGCCCCGGGTGGCCATGCTTTCGTACTCCACGGGCTCCTCCGGCAAGGGCGAGGACGTGGAAAAGGTCATTGAGGCCACCCGCATCGCCCACGAGCGCGCGCCCGAACTGCCGCTGGAAGGCCCGCTGCAGTACGACGCCGCTGTGGACCTCTCCGTTGCGCACACCAAGATGCCCGACAGCCTGGTGGCCGGCCGCGCCACCGTGTTCATCTTCCCGGACCTGAACACCGGCAACAATACCTACAAGGCAGTGCAGCGCTCCGCCCAGGCCGTGGCGATCGGCCCCGTGCTGCAGGGGCTCAACAAGCCCGTCAATGACCTCTCGCGCGGATGCACCGTGCCAGACATCGTCAACACCGTGGCCATCACGGCCATTCAGGCCCAGGCTGTGAAGGCCTAGGGAGAATCCATGAACGTTCTGGTCATCAACTCCGGCAGCTCGTCCATTAAATACCAGCTTCTCGACATGACGACGGAGCGCGTCATGTGCTCTGGAGCGGTGGAACGCATCGGCGAGGCGCAGGGCACGCTCACCCACAAGATCGCGCCAGGAACCGAGGGGGAGGACAAGATCACCCTCACCCAGCCCATCCCCGACCACGAGGAGGGCATGCACCTCATCATCGGGCTCATAACCGACGCCGAACGCGGCGTGGTGAAGAGCCTGGACGAGATTGAGGCCGTAGGCCACCGCATTGTGCAGGGCGGCGATCTCTTTGACCGCTCCTGCCTGGTGGACGACGCCGTGGTTGAGGGCCTGACAAAGCTGATCCCGCTAGGGCCGGTGCACAATCCCGGCCATCTAGCGGGAATCCGCGTCTCGCGGCACCTGTTCCCCAAGGTGCCCCAGGTCACAGTGTTCGACACCGTGTTCCATCAAACCATGCCGCCGCGCGCGTACATGTACGCCCTGCCGTACGAGCTCTACGAGGAGCTCAAGGTGCGCCGCTACGGCTTCCATGGCACCTCCCACTCCTATGTGAGCAAAGAGGCCGCGCGCTTCCTCGGCAAATCGGTGGATGAGGTGAACCTCATCACCGTGCATCTTGGCAACGGCAGCAGCATGTGCGCCGTGCAGAACGGCAAAAGCGTGGACACCAGCATGGGCCTCACCCCTCTTGAGGGGCTCATCATGGGCACGCGCTGCGGCGACGCCGACCTCGCCATCTATCCCCTCATCGGCGCGGCCAAGGGCATGAGCATCGAGGAAATTAACGACCTTACGAATAAGCAAAGCGGTTTTAAGGGCATTTGCGGCAAGAACGACATGCGCGACATCCACGCGGCCGTGGCCAAGGGCGACGGCCGGGCCAAGCTGGCGCTCGACATGTTTGGCTACCGCAATCGCAAGTATATTGGCTCCTACCTGGCGGTGCTCGGCCGGGTGGACGCCATCGTGTTCACCGCCGGCATCGGGGAGAACGACCCCGTGGCCCGCGAGCTCTCCGTCAGAGGGCTGGAACACATGGGCATAAAGCTGGACCACGACCGGAATCTCGCCCCGACGCGAGGCGCGCGCGACATCTCCAGCGCCGACTCCACGGTGCGGGTCCTGGTGATCCCAACCAATGAGGAGTTGGAGATCGCACGGCAGACGGTCGGAGTCCTGCGGGCCAGCTGAAGCTAGGGCGCAGTTCCCGTGCGGATGAGTGAGTCCGGGCGGGAGGCATCGGCACTCACACCGCAAGGAGGACGTTTATGGAACCAACAGTGGCAGAAGTTTTGACCTGGACGCAGCAGTACATGCCTTTTGGCGGCAGCTACCTGCTGCCCGCATTGGTGGCGGCCGTGCCGCTCATCATTTTGTTCATCATGCTGGCCGTGATGCGCAAACCCGGCCACCAGGCCGCATTCATCTCCACCGCGGCGGCCATTCTCCTGTCCATCTTCGTGTGGGGCATGCCGACCAAGCTGGCAATCAACGCCACCTTGTTCGGAACGGCCTTCGGCTTGTTCCCCATCGTCTGGATCGTCATCACGGCCATCTGGATTTATAACATGACGGTCGAGTCCGGCGAATTCGAGATCATCAAGAACTCGCTGGCCAGCATCACCGAGGACCGCCGCCTGCAGGCCATCTTCATCGCCTTCGCCTTCGGTTCGTTCATCGAGGGCACGGCGGGCTTCGGCACCCCGGTGGCCATCACCGCGGCCATGCTGGTGGGCCTGGGCTTCAACCCGCTTTACGCCGCCGGTATCTGCCTCATCGCCAACACCGCCCCCGTGGCCTTCGGCGCCATCGGCATCCCCATCGTGGTTGCCGCCAAGGTCACGGATATCGACATGAACCACATCAGCGCCATCGTGGGCCGGCAGCTGCCGTTTCTTTCGGTGCTCGTGCCCCTGTGGCTCTCCGTCACCATGAGCGGCTTCAAGCGCTCCATGGAGATCCTGCCCGCCATCCTCGTGGCCGGCGTCAGCTTCGCGGGCACCCAGTTCGTCATGTCCAACTTCCACGGCCCCTACCTGCCGGACATCGCCTCCTCCATCGTGACCATCGTCGCCCTGGGCGCCTTCCTCAAGGTGTGGAAGCCCAAGCACGTGTGGCATTTCGCCGACGAGCCCGCCAGCGCCTGCACCGTGACCAAGTGCGACTATTCCATGGGCGAGGTGCTGCGCGCCTGGATGCCCTATATCATTCTGGCCTTCATGGTGCTGCTGTGGGGCCTGGAGCCGGTCAAGAAGGTTCTGGACTCCTTCGTCCAGTTCAAGATCCAGTGGCCCGGCCTGCATGACCTGGTCATCAAGACCGCTCCCATCGTCGCCAAGGACACCCCCTACGGCGCGGTGTTCAACCTGAACCTGCTTTCCGCCGGCGGCACGGCCATCCTGTTCTCCGGCCTGCTCTCCGTGCTCATCATTCCCGGGTACTCCCTGGGCAAGGCCTTTGCCTGCCTCGGCCGCACCACGTACCAGCTGCGCTACCCCATCGTGACCATCGCCATGATCCTGGGTCTGGCGATGATCATGAACTACTCCGGCATGAGCTCGACCCTGGGCCTGGCCTTTACGGCCACGGGCTCCTGGTTCCCGTTCTTCGCCCCGATCCTTGGCTGGTTGGGCGTGTTCCTGACCGGTTCGGACACCTCGTCCAACGCGCTGTTCGGCGCGCTGCAGAAGACCACCGCGCAGCAGATCGGCGTCGACCCGGCCCTGTGCGTGGCGGCCAACTCCTCCGGCGGCGTCACCGGCAAGATGATCTCCCCGCAGAGCATCTCGGTGGCCACCGCGGCCTCGAACATGGTTGGACGTGAAGGCGACATCTTCCGCTTCACCCTGAAGCACTCCCTCGCCATGCTCGCCTTCGTATGTTGTTTGACCATGCTGCAGGCCTACGTGCTGCACTGGATGCTGCCATAGCCCAGTCGTAACTGCGGGGCCGGGCCTTCGCGGGTCCGGCCCCGCTTATAAATTTCGGCCCCGGCAGCGAAACGCGCCACAAAGGGGCCGCTGCTATTTCCCCCGCGCGCTGCGCGCCAACCGGAGAAAAGGGAGACCACGCCATGAGCGAAGAAAAGCGGCTGGTGGAGTTGTTCACCGAGAAGGCCGGGCTCACCTCGGCCATCGTGTCGCGGGTGAAGACCCTGGACGAGGCCTTGGCCTATACCGTTGACGTTTGCGAAAAAAAGGACGCCTGCCAGATTCTCATGTCCGGCTGCGAGTCCGAGCTCTCCGAACCGGCGGGCAAGCTGTGCGACGAGAAGCCCGGCAAGGTCGTGGTGGCCCCGGAGCTTGAGGCCGGCGCCTTCGCCAAACTCAAAGCCCTGTGCGAGGCCAAGGGCATCCATTGCCTTGCGGAGGGCATGCGCAGGCATCTGGGCGGCGTGGACATCGGCTTCACCATCGCCCAGGGCGGCTTCGCCGAAACCGGCAGCCTGCTCATCGACTCGGACAGCGAGGAGCTGCGGCTGGCGACCATGCTCTGCGAGGTGCATGTCTGCGTGCTGCCCATCAGCACCCTGCGCGAAAAGAGTTTCGATGTTGAAGACCAGCTGCGCCAGCTCTCCTCGGACGGGCCGTCCTACGTGGCCTTCGTCACCGGGGCCTCGCGCACGGCGGACATTGAGCGCGTGCTCGCCATCGGCGTGCACGGCCCCCTTGAGATGCACATCCTGCTGCTGGAGGATTAGGCCATGCAGAACGCACACAATATGAAAGAGTACAAGGGCGAGCTCACCGGCGCGCTCAACAACGACTTTCTGCGCGAGGCCATGGACAAATTCGCCGTGGCGTACCGCACCGCGCGCTCCAACGCCTTCTCCGGCATGGACGTGGACGGGCTCATCGGCGAAATAGCCAAGGGCAAGGACGAGGCCATGGCCCACCTGGAGGAGCTGCTCGCGCAGTTCACCCAAAAGGCGGAGGCGGCGGGCGTCGTTGTGCATGTGGCCAAGGACGCGGCCGAGGCCAACGACATCATCGGGCGCATTGCGCAGAAGGCGAACGTCAAGCGCATCATCAAATCCAAGTCCATGACGGCCGAGGAAATCCACCTGAACACCCACCTGGAAGCGCTGGGCATGGAGGTGACGGAAACCGACCTCGGCGAGTGGATCATTCAGCTGCGGCACGAGGGCCCGACCCACATGGTCATGCCCGCCATCCATCTTTCGCGCTACCAGGTGGCCGATTTGTTCACCGATGTCACCGGCGCCAAGCAGGAGGTGGACATCCCAAAACTGGTCAAGGTGGCCCGGCGCGAGCTGCGGCGCAAGTTCGTCGAAGCCGACATGGGCATCTCCGGCGGCAACTTCGCCATCGCGGAAACCGGCACCGTCGCCGTATGCACCAACGAGGGCAACGCCCGGCTGGTGACGACCCTGCCGCGCGTGCATGTGGCCCTCGTCGGACTGGACAAGCTCACCACATCCTTCAACGACGCGCTCAAGGTGCTGCGCGCCCTGCCCAAGAACGCCACCGGCCAGGCCATCACCTCCTACGTCTCGTGGATGACCGGCCCGACGGAATGTCTGGCCAGCGCCAACGGCAAGAAGGAGATGCACGTGGTGTTTTTGGACAACGGGCGGCGCAAGCTGGCCCGCGACCCGCTGTTTTCCCAGGTGCTGCGCTGCATCCGCTGCGGCGCCTGCGCCAACGTGTGCCCGGTGTACCGGCTCGTCGGCGGGCACCAGCTGGGGCACGTATACATCGGGGCCATCGGGCTCATCCTCACCTACTTCTATCACGGAACCGAGAAGGCCAAGAATCTGGTGCAGAACTGCATCAACTGCGGCGCGTGCAAGGCCGTGTGCGCCGGCGGCATCGACCTGCCCCGGCTCATCAAGGAGGTCCACGCCCGTATTCAGGACGAGGAGGGCCACCCGCTGCAAAGCTCGCTTTTGGCCAAGGTGCTCAAAAGCCGCAAGCTGTTCCATACGCTGCTGCGCACGGCCAAAAGCGTGCAGAAGCCCATCACCGGCGGCACGCCGTACCTGCGCCACCTGCCCATGATCTTTGCCAGGGGCCAGGAGTTCCGCGCCCTGCCGGCCATTGCCGAAACGCCCTTCCGCGACCGTTTCGCCTCGATTAAGCCCAAGGTGACCAACCCCAAGCTGCGCGTGGCGCTGTTCAGCGGCTGCGTGCAGGACTTCGTCTACCCGGAGCAGTCCGAGGCCGCGGTCAAAATCCTGGGCAGGCATGATATTGACGTGAGCTTCCCCATGGACCAGAGCTGCTGCGGCCTGCCCGTGCAGATGATGGGCGAGCGCGAGGCCAGCCGCAGCGTGGCCGAACAGAATGTGAACGCCATCGACCCCGACTCCTGCGACTACATTCTGACCCTGTGCGCCTCCTGCGCCTCGCACCTCAAGCACGGCTATCCCGAGATTCTGGCCGGCGACCCCGCCATGAGCGCCAAAGTGCGCAAATTCGCGGACAAGGTCATCGACTTCAGCTCGTTTGTGCACGATGTGCTCAAAGTGACGCCCGACGAGTTCGCGGCCGACGGCAGGAAGACCACCTATCACGCGCCCTGCCACCTGTGCCGGGGGCTCGGCGTCACCAAGGCCCCGCGTGAGCTGATGACGACCTGCGGGCTGAATTACGTGCCCGCCGAGGAAGAGGACGTCTGCTGCGGCTTCGGCGGTACGTATTCCATGAAATTCCCTGAACTGTCGGCCGAGTTGCTCAAGAAAAAGCTTGCGAACGTCGAGAAGACAGGGGCAGAATTATTACTCACGGACTGTCCGGGCTGCATCATGCAACTGCGCGGCGGACTGGAGGCCAAGGGCAGCGCCATGCGCGTGGCCCACGTGGCCGAGGCCCTCGCCGAACGGCTGAAGTAGCGCCGCGATCCGGAAACATCAGCCCCGAGACATTCAGGAGGATGGCATGAAGGAAGTGCGCAAACGCGCCCGTGAGCTTATGGAAGGGTATTGCAAGGTTTGCCCCGTGTGCAACGGCAAGGCCTGCGCGGGCGAGGTGCCCGGCATGGGCGGCCTGGGCACCGGCTCCTCGTTCATCAACAACGTCGCGGCCCTCTCCGGCCTGCGTTTCAACATGCGCCTGCTGCACGGCGCGGAGCAGCCCGACACCTCCACCACCGTGCTGGGCCTCAAGCTGGCCATGCCCGTGCTGGCCGCGCCCATCGGCGGCGTCAGCTTCAACATGGGCGGCAAGATCACCGAGCAGGAATATGTGGACGCCGTGCTCGGCGGCTGCGTGGACAAGGGCGTCGTGGGCGGCGTGGGCGACGGCGTGCCGCCGTTCATCCTCGATGCCGGCCTTGGCGCCATCAAGGCCCTCTCCGGCGCGGGCATTCCGTTCATCAAGCCCTGGGAGGACAAGGAGCTCTTTGAGAAGCTCGACCGCGCCGTGGCCGCTGGCGCCTCGGTCGTCGGCATGGACATCGACGCCGCCGGTCTGGTGATCCTGCGCCTGATGGGCCGCCCCGTGGGCCCCAAGACGGTGGACAAGCTCAAGGACATCATCGCCCATGTGCCCGCCAAATTCATCATCAAGGGCATAATGACCCCGGACGACGCCAAGCGCGCCGTGGACGCCGGAGCCGCGGGCATCGTGGTCTCCAACCACGGCGGCCGCGTGCTCGACCACACCCCGGGCACGGCCGAGGCCCTGCCGGCAATCGCCCGCGCGGTGAAGGGGCAGATCGCCATCCTGACCGACGGCGGCGTGCGCACCGGCGGCGATGTGCTCAAAATGCTCGCCCTCGGAGCCGATGCCGTGCTCATTGGCCGCCCCGTGTCCATCGCCGCCATCGGCGGCCAGCGCGAGGGAGTGGGCAAGTACCTCGATCAGGTCAAAAGCGAACTCGTTCAAGCCATGATCCTGACCGGTTGCGCCACCGTGGCCGATGTTGACGGACGGGTGTTGTTCCAAAGCGCATAAGGAGGGGGCATGACGCGACCCGAATCGTCTTCCCTGGGGCTTGCCCCCGCGATTGGCGGGATATCGGTGTTTGCGCTTACCCTGGCCGCACAGCCGCTGGCTGCGTGGCTTTTCGGCGAAAAGCCGGTTGCGATGGGGCTGCCGCAGATTGCGGCGGCCCTTTTGCTTGGCGTTGTCGCCTTTGGGCTGGCGCGTTTTGGCCTTGCGCGTGCGAATGGCGCGGCGCTTTCCGCGTTGACGGCTCTTGGCCGGGAGCCGGGGGCCGGGGATGTATTGTCCCTCCTGCCGCGCGCGGCCGAGGAGGCCGCCGGGGAGCTGAAGCACCAGCGCGGCCTGGCGCAAGGCATTCTGGGCGGGCTGCCCATGCCCTTTCTGCTGGTGGATGAGCGTGAGCGCGCCGTGTTCACCAACAGCGAATGCCTGGACATGCTGGAGCTTTCCGGTCGGCCGGAGGACTTCTACGGCCAGACATTGGCGCAGATCTTCTACAACGATTCCAGCCGCACCACAGCAGTGGGCAAAAGCATCAACGAGGGGCAGGTGTTCCGCAACCTGGAAGTGGCGATAAAAGGCCACAAGGGCGGCGTGCGCCATGTGCTGGCCAATGTGTTCCCCCTGTACGACTCCGACCGGCGCTGCCTTGGCGGACTGTGTTTGTACCTGGACATGACCGCGCTCAAGGAGAAGGAGCAGGTCATTGTGCAGAAGAACGAGAGCATCGGCGTCACGGCGACGGACGCCAACGCTCTGTGCCAGCATCTGCGCGAGGCCTCGTCCCGGCTGGCCGGGAGTATTGGCCAGACCAACCGCGGCAGCGCGGCGCAGCAGGCCCGTGTGGGCGAAATCGGCGCCGCCATGGAGCAGATGAGCGCCGCCGTCATCGAGGTGGCCAAGAGCGCGGCCCGGGCCGCCCAGGGCGCGGACGACACGCGCAGCCGCGCCGATGAGGGCGTGCGCGTGGTGGGCGAGGTCATCCACGCCATTGGCGACGTTGCCGAGCGCAGCCAGGCCATGCAGCGTCTGCTGCAGGAGCTGGACGGCCAGGTCACGGGCATAGGGCGCATCCTCTCCGTCATCAACGATATTGCCGATCAGACCAACCTTCTTGCGCTCAACGCCGCCATTGAGGCCGCGCGCGCGGGCGATGCCGGACGCGGCTTCGCCGTTGTGGCCGACGAGGTGCGCAAGCTGGCCGAAAAGACCATGCAGGCCACAGGCGAGGTGACCGAGGCCGCCCGCTCCGTGCAGGAGGGCGCGCGCCGCGCCGGCGAGGGCATGGCCGGGGCGGCGCAGGCCGTGGAGCGCAGCACTGCCCTGGCGGACAGCGCCGGCCACACCCTCAAGGAGATACAGGACATCTCGCAAGGCTCCGCGGATCAGGTGCGCACCATCGCCGCGGCCTCGGAACAGCAGTCCGCCTCCGCGGAGGAGATAGCCCGCGCTGTTGGCCAGGTGCGCGAGGTCTCTGACCGCACAGCCCGGGACATGGCCAGCGCGGCCACCTCTGTGGATGAGCTTGCGCGCATGGCCGACGAACTGACGGATATCATCGCCAAAATGCGGGCCTGCTGAGGCAGCGCCGCAAACCCCAAGGAGCCGATTCATGGTCAAGCACATTGTCATGTGGACATTGAAGGACAGCGCCGCCGGCGCGGACAAAGCCGCCAACGCGCGGAAAATGAAGGAGCTGTTGGAGGCGCTGCCGGCCAAGATCCCCTTTCTGCGCGAGCTTTCCGTGGGCATAGAGGTCTTTGCCGCCACGCCTCCCTGCGACGTGATCCTGTATTCCTCCTTCGACACCCGGGACGATCTGGACGCGTATCAGGTCCATCCGGAGCACTTGAAGGTGGTGGCGTTCGTCAAACAGGTGGTGGCCGCACGCAGCGTGCTGGATTACGAAGTGTAACAGCGCGCGCATGTTTTTTTTTGTTCTTAAGGGCCCGGCTTTCGGGCCTTTATTTTTTTGTCCACAGATCTTGCCGAAAGAGGGAAAACATACTACGTATATTTAGATTTTACATTGTGCAATAGACATTATCCATATGAGGGCAAAGATGGAGCAAGAAAAGAAGACGTTTCAGGTGCCGAGCGTGCAGGACCTGCTGTTCCAGGTTGGCCTGAGCGCCGAGGATTTGCCGGAGGGCCTCATCAATGGAGACCAGTCTTACGCGGAGGCCCTGTACCTGTTGACGCGCATGCGTTTTGGCGTGGACGAGTCCATCTGCTTCTGGGACGAGATTCTGCGCCATCATGCCGGGCTCAATCTCATTCTCGGCCGTGATGTGGGCATCCGCGTGGCGGTGTGCGACTACTTCATGAATTTGCACCCCAAGATGCGCGACCCGGTCATTGTGGAGGTGCAGGTGTTGCTGCAAAAGGAGAAGGGCGCCCTTGTGGATGAGCTGACCGGCCTCTACAACCGCCGCTACTTCAACGACGCCATCAGCCGCGAGGTGGAGCGCTTCAAGCGCTTCGGCCAGCGTTTTTCGCTCATCATGCTTGATGTGGACCATTTCAAGCGCTTCAACGACACCTATGGCCACTTGGCCGGCGACGACGCGCTCAAAACCGTGGCGCAGGCCCTGCGCGACACCGCCCGCACCTTCGACCACGTGGTGCGGTACGGCGGGGAGGAGTTCGCGCTCATTCTTCCGCACACCGACGCCGCACAGGCCATGGCCGCAGCCGAGCGCATGCGCTGCGCCGTGCATTCCGCGCCTGTGTTGGTGCAGGGGGGCGAGGTCCGCGTGAGCGTAAGCCTGGGCGCGGCCACCTTCCCAGAGGACGCCATCAACGCCCGCGAGCTTGTCAGCCGCTCCGACGAGGCCCTGTATGAGGCCAAGCGCACCCGCAACACCGTGTGTTCCTTTTCCGAGCGCAACCGCCGCTTCCCGCGTTCGCCCATCAACCTTGTTGTGGTTTGCACCGGGGCGGAGGCCGTGGCCAGCCGTCCCGTCACGGTCACGGCCATGAACGTCAGCTTTGGCGGCATGCTGTGCCTTTCGCAGGTGCCGCTTTTGCCTGGAACCCAGGTGGAGGTGGCGCTGGACATGCAGGTCTCCCACGCGCGGGGCCTGAGCGTTGCCGCCCGTGTGGTGCGTCTGGAGCGCGAGACCGAGGCCGGCAGCTATCAGGTGGCGCTTTCCTTCGACCTGGGCACCCAGGAGCAGCGGCGCGACCTGGTGCGCTTGGTGGAGATGCACCACGGCGAAGCCTAGGCGGGCCCCTTCGGGAGAGGCGTAAAAGCGCTTGGCCCTGGCCGGGCTCTGCGGTATGGAGTGGACATCGGGCGGCGTTTTCCGACAATCCAGACCACCTCATCTTTTCAGGAGCGGCATATGACCAAAGACGATGTCACCGGCCTCAAGCACCTTGGCTCCGGCAAGACCAGCTACGCCTTCAGCGAGCCCAGCGCGGCGATTCTGGAGGCTTTTCCCAACAAGTACCCCAACCGGGACTATGAAATCCGCTTCGAGCATCCGGAGTTCACCAGCCTGTGCCCCAAAACCGGCCAGCCGGATTTCGCCACCATCGAAATCACCTACATTCCCGACCAGCTCTGCATTGAGACCAAATCCCTCAAGCTCTATTTCACGGCCTACCGCAACCACGGCTCCTTCATGGAGACCATCACCAACCAGATTCTGGACGACCTGGTCAGCGTGTGCCAGCCGCGCATGATGCAGGTGGTGGCCTCCTTCAACCCGCGCGGAGGCACCAGCCTCACCGTCACGGCGGAATACTTCAAGGATGATTCCGCGCCCATCGAGACGCGTTTCTAGCCGGGCTGTTCCTTTTGTATTGCGACGCGGCCCAAGCGGGCCGTGCATGGAGCCAGCGGGGCGACTCGCTGGCTCTTTTGTCGCCGGACGCGGGCGATCCTCGGTCCGCTCGCGCAGCGCCTGCACTGTCGCGGCAGGCGGTCCCTGGGGCCGGCGGGGACTTGCCAGCGCGCGCGGCGGCATTACCTGTTGGAGTCTGCATACGCCAACCGGAGGTTCAGCCATGCCGTCCCCGCTTCCCGCCCTGTTTGTTTCCCACGGCGCGCCCACGCTGGTCATCGACAATGTGCCCACGCGGGAGTTCCTCATGGATCTTGGCGAACGCCTGCCCCGGCCACGGGCCATTCTCGCCGTCTCCGCCCACTGGGACACGGACGCCTCGCGCCTGACCACCGGGACCGCCCCGCACACCATGTACGACTTTTATGGCTTTCCCGAGGCGTTGTACGAGATGAAGTACCCCGCGCCAGGAGCCGTCGACGTGGCCGCGCGCGCGCTGGAGCTGCTCGGGCAGGCGGGCATCGCCGCGCAGGGCGACGCCTCGCGCGGGTACGACCACGGAGCCTGGGTGCCGCTGGCGCTCATGTATCCCGAGGCGCAAATCCCCGTGGCCCAGCTGTCCATCCAGACGCGGCGCTCCCCGGCGGAGCATTTGGCCCTTGGCCGGGCGCTGGCCCCCCTGCGGGAGGAGGGCGTGCTCATTCTGGCCAGCGGCAACGCCACCCACAACCTGCGCGACGTGTTCAACCACGACATGCTGGCCGCGCCCGTCCCCTACGCCAAGGATTTCGCCGACTGGCTGACCGCCAATGTGGAGGCGGGCGCAACCGCGCCGCTGCTCAATTATCTGGAGCAGGGCCCGCACGGCCCGCGCAACCACCCCACGGCCGACCACTATCTGCCGCTGCTGGTGGCCCTTGGCGCGGGCGGTGGCAAGGGACGCCTGCTGCACGACGGCTACACCTATGGCGTGCTTTCCATGGCGGCCTATGCCTGGGGCTGATGCCATGTTGACGCAAAACCTTTGACCCCGTAGCATCATCGCCATGAAACGCATCTATGAATTGAGCGTGCGCGCGGAATTCTGCGCCGCGCACCGTCTGATCGGCTATCCCGGCGACTGCCGCAACACCCACGGCCACAACTGGGACGTAACGGCCTATGTGCTCTGCGAGGAGCTGGACGAACTCGGCATGGGGCTGGACTTCCGCGAGATCAAAAAGCTTGTGCGCGAGGCCCTTGCCACCCTGGACCATGCCTGCCTGAACGATTTGGCCCCCTTTGCCGAGCAGAACCCCACGGCGGAGAACATCGCCCGGCACCTGCACGAGACGTTGTCCGCAAGTCTGGCGGCGTGTCCGGCCGCCAAGGGCCCCGGGGGCCGCGCCCGCATCTCGCGCGTCCGCGTTGCGGAAACGCCCGGCGCGGAGGTCACCTACTGGGAAGAGCCGTGAACGTCTGCGAGATTTTCCGCAGCATCCAGGGCGAGTCGACGCACGCCGGCCGGCCCTGCGTGTTCGTGCGGCTTTCCGGCTGCAACCTGCGCTGCCGCTATTGCGACACCACCTATGCCTATGAGGGCGGCGAGAGCCTCTCCGCTCCGGCCGTGCGGGAGCGCATTGCGGCGCTGGAATGCGGCCGCATTGAATTCACCGGCGGTGAGCCGCTGTTGCAGGCCAAGGCTATCGATCTGATGAACGCCCTGGCGGGCGAGGGGCGCGACGTGCTGGTGGAAACCAACGGCAGCCGAGACATCAGCGTGCTGGACGCGCGCATCGCCGCCATTGTGGACATGAAGGGGCCGTCGAGCGGCGAGTCCGCAAAAATGGATCTGGGTAATTTCACGCGCCTGCGCGGGCGCGATGAACTCAAATTCGTCATCGGCGACCAGGCGGACTACGCGCACATGCGCGCGCTTTTGCCGCGCGTGGACTGCCGGCGCAACACGGTCAACGTCTCGCCGCTCTATGGCGCGCTGGCCCCGGCCGATTTGGCCGCATGGATTCTGGCCGACGGGCTGGACGTGCGCCTGAACCTGCAACAGCACAAATACATCTGGCCGCCCGACGCGCGCGGCGTGTAGGCGGCGTTCCCAAGGAGGATGCATGGCGCAGGAAAACAGCGCCCTTGTGGTTTTTTCCGGCGGGCAGGACTCGACCACCTGCCTGGCCTGGGCCCTTTCCCGCTTCGAGCGGGTGGAGACCATCGGCTTTGACTATGGCCAGCGGCACGCGGTGGAGTTGTCGTGCCGGTCGGTGGTGCTGGAGAGGCTGCGCGCCCTGCGGCCGGACTGGGCGGGCAAGCTTGGCGGCGACGCGCTGCTCTCCATGGACGTGTTCCGCCAGCTGGGCGAAACCGCGCTGACCCATGACGTGGCCATCAGCATGAACGAAAACGGCCTGCCCAGCACCTTTGTGCCCGGCCGCAACCTCGTCTTTCTCACCCTTGCCGGGGCGCAGGCCTACCGGCGCGGCATCAAGCGCATCGTCACCGGCGTGTGCGAAACGGACTTCTCCGGCTACCCGGACTGCCGCGACGACACCATGAAGGCCCTGCAGGTGGCGCTCAACCTCGGCATGCAGACCCGGCTCGTCATCGACACGCCGCTCATGTGGCGCACCAAGGCGCAAACGTGGAAGCTGGCGCTAAAGCTTGGCGGCGCGGCGCTTGTGGAGCTCATCCTCGAACACACCCATACCTGCTACCGGGGCGAACGCGGCGAGCGCCACACCTGGGGCTACGGCTGCGGCGACTGCCCGGCCTGCCTGCTGCGGGCCAAGGGCTACGCGGAGTATTTGCGGGACGAGTAGGGCGATGGCCCGGGATCGTTTGTCCCGCGCCGTTGTCACCTTTCTCCAAAGGGCTTTGCGCCCGACATGAGGCCAAGGGCTTCTTTCGGCATGACGCCGGGAGGGGCCCTTGTTTTTTTGCGTGCGGTCATCAGGTGGCGGCTGCCGCCTGATTCCGGCGCGGGTTAAGCTCGATCAGGTCGATGGGCGCGAGGGCGACTTCGACCTCTCGTACTTCGGCGAGGCGGATCTCTCTCAGTCGGACTTCCGTCAGGTGCGCTACAACAGCGCCAAATTCACAAAGGCCCGCGTGCTGGACGCGGCCTTCATTGATTGTGACTGCTCCAGCTGCGACATGAGCCACGCGGACTTCTCCGGTTCGGACTTCAGCCGGACCAACCTGCTCCTGGCTTGCCTGCACGGCGTTATGGACGAAAAGACGCGCTTCACCGGCGCGAGCAAGACCTTTCTGCGCGGACCCGACGCGGGCATGGCCGCCGCCGAGGACTTCAAGGCCCCGGCGTAGCGAACAAGGAGGAATCATGGGCGCAGTCATCGAAATCAAGCGCGAGCACTTGGACCGGCAGCCTGAACCGGCCCCGTCCCTGCGCATGTGTCCCTGCCGCGTGCTGGCCGCCAGCGAGGGGCTGGCGGTGGCCGAGACGCCGCTTGGGCCACGCGCCTGCCGGCTGGCCGCCAGCTGCCTGCCGCGGCCGGAGCCCCGCGACCTTGTGCTCGCCGCCCTGCCGGAGGAGGAAACGCCCAGGCCTTCATCCTCGCCGGAGCGCGCCGAGGCCGGCTCGCCCGCCATGTTCGACCTGCCCGCAGGGGCCGTGTTGACCGGCATGGCCGCGTGCCGGGCATGCCGGCATGCCGGTTGGACTGTCGCAGAGGTCGTGTCGACTCGGGCCTGAGCCCTTTGGCCAGAGGCGCGCCTTGCCCAAAAAAGAAAGGGCCCCGGATTGCTCCGGGGCCCTCGTTATTGACTCAGCCTGCGGTCTACTTGCCGCCGCGGCCGTCGTCGCAAGGTTTGGTCGAGTGCCCGCTGCCGGACAT
>MNUQ01000168.1 GCA_001871085.1 Desulfovibrionaceae bacterium CG1_02_65_16 | reverse complement strand
CCGAGGGTGCGCGGATCCACCTGGCATATTTGTGAGGCAGGCGCGTCCGCAAAGAGGATTGGCGCTCATGCGGGCTCCTCACGTCAGGCCGACGCACCAAAATTGGAGATAGATTGGAGGCAGAATAAAAAAACGAAAAGGCAGCCAGCGTCAAAGTTAACGCCAACTGCCTGTAATTACTTGGTGCCCACGGCAGGAATCGAACCTGCGACACCAGGATTAGGAATCCTGTGCTCTATCCGACTGAGCTACGAGGGCATTCAAACAAGTCTGGAGAGCGAGTCCTACACAATTCCGCCAATCCCTTCAAGTTGAATGTTATCCAGCGGAACTGGCGGATGCTTTACAAATCCCAAACCGGGCCTATACTTCTGCAAACGCCGTCGGGGTGGCGGCGCACACGGAGGTATTGCATGAAACGACTTTTGGCATTGGCAACGCTCCTCACCCTTCTGGCGTTGCCGCAGCTGTCCCTCGCCAAGGCGGGGCTGCCGGACTTTACAGACCTCGCGGAACGCGCCGGCAAGGCCGTGGTCAACATAAGCACCACAAAAAATGTTGCCGGCGGCAATGCGCAAATGCGCAATTTTCTCAAAAACGCACCAAAGGACAGCCCCTTCCGCGATTTTTTCGAGCAGTTCAACCAGTTCTTCGGCCAGGACATGCAGCCCAGGAAGCAGAGTTCGCTCGGCTCCGGCTTCATCATCTCGCCTGATGGCTACATCGTCACCAACAACCATGTGGTGGCCGGGGCCGACGAGATCAAGGTCAAGCTGCTGGGACGGGAAAAGCTATATGACGCCAAGATCATCGGCCGCGACCAGGAGACTGACCTGGCGCTCTTGAAGATTGAGGCCGGCGGCAACCTGCCGGTGCTGGCCTTCGGCAACTCCGACGCCACACGCGTGGGCGAATGGGTGCTCGCCATCGGCAATCCCTTCGGTCTCAGCCACTCCGTCACCGCGGGCATCATCAGCGCCAAGGGACGGCATATCGGCGCCGGGCCTTTCGACAGCTTTCTGCAGACCGACGCGAGCATCAATCCCGGCAACAGCGGCGGCCCGCTCATCGACATGGATGGCCGCGTGGTCGGCATCAACACCGCCATTGTGCCCAACGGCCAGGGCATCGGCTTCGCCACGCCAGCCAGCATGGCCGAGAAAATCATCGCCCAGCTAAAGGACCACAAGAAGATCACCCGCGGCTGGCTTGGCATCACCATGCAGGAGCTGGATGAAAACACGGCCAAGGCCCTGGGCCTCAAAGAGCCCAAGGGCGCGCTGGTCGCCCAGGTCATTCCTGGCGATCCCGCCGACAAGGGCGGCGTCAAAATCAGCGATGTCATCGTCAGCGTGGGCGGTCAGCCCATCGACGACGCCAGCGCCCTGCTTTCCCGCATTGCCGGCATGCGCCCAGGCGACAAGGTTCAGCTCGGCGTATGGCGCGCGGGCAAGATGGTCAACCTGACCATGACACTGGGGGAGCGCAAGCCCAACTTCCTGGCCGAGCGCGACAACGGGAAGGATCAGCCCGGAGAGGCGACAGCCAATGTGCTCGGACTTTCCGTGCGGCCCGTGGCCGACGGCGAGGAGGCGCAGGCGCTTGGGCTGCAAAAGGCGCAGGGCCTGCTCGTGCTGGAGATTGAAGCCAAGAGCCAGGCCGGGCAAGTGGACATACAACCTGGCGATGTGATTATTCAGGCCAACCAGAGCCCTGTGAACACCACCGCCCAGCTGAAGTCCATTGTGGCTGCGTCCAAGCAGAAGGGACTGGTCATGCTGCTGCTCAAGCGGCAAGGACACAATCTCTTCCGCGCCGTAACGCTGGACAAAAAGTAGCATTCCGTGCAGAGGTGGGGGAGCGCGCTCCCCCACCCTGCAACCCTGCTTCCCAACATGCCCGACACCCTTTCGGCCCCCGCCAAAATTAATCTTGCCCTCCGCATCGTGGGTAAACGCGCCAATGGCTACCACGACATCGAAAGCCTGTTCGTTCCCGTGCCGGGACTTGCCGACACGCTTGAAATTTCCGCCGCCCCCATCGGGAGCGGTTGCGTCGTCTCCAATCAGCCCGACGGCTGCCCGCCCGAAGAGAACCTCGTGTTCCGGGCCTGGCGCGCCTACGCCGAGGCCACGGGCTTTGCCCCGGACATCGCCGTGCGGCTTGAAAAACGCATCCCAACGGGCATGGGCCTTGGCGGCGGCAGCTCCGATGCCGCGGCCATGCTGCGCTGGCTGGAGGCGCGAGCGGGCGGCGCTGCGCTGGGCCCGGCGCGGCTTTCCACGCTCGCGGCGGGCATCGGCGCGGATGTCCCATTTTTTTTGGACGGCGGCTCGGCCTTGGCCGAGGGCATTGGCGAAAAACTGACCCGCGTGGCGCTTGATCTCTCGGCGTTCACGCTGGTATTGGCTTTGCCGCGCGCGCACGTCTCCACCCCCTGGGCCTACGCGGCGTGGGATGCCCACGCCGCCGTGGAAAAGCCCGCGCAGGATGGAAATGAGCGCTTGACAACCCAGGGAACCACGAATAAGAGACGTGTTTCCCTTTCGCCCGTAGTGGCCCGGAACGATTTCGAGGTCGTTGTCTTTCCGGTCCACGGCGACCTACGCATTGTGAAAGAGCGGCTGTACAGCCTGGGAGCCGCGTGCGCGGTCATGAGCGGAAGCGGTGCTGGAATCGCCGCCCTGTTCCGGGACAGCCTTTTGGCGGGCGAAGCCGCGGATGCTCTGCGGCGGGACGGCGTACCCGTCCATGTTGAGGCCCTGGGATGATGGGGTGTAGCCAAGCGGTAAGGCGGCGGGTTTTGGTCCCGTTATTCGAGGGTTCGAATCCTTCCACCCCAGCCATGCACGCGAAGGAAGTACTACAATGGCTTGCACAGACGATCTAAAGATCTTGAGCGGCTCGGCCAACGTTGACCTGGCCGAGTCCATCTGCTCGCACATTGGCTGCAAGCTCACGCACGTTCTGCGTGAGCAGTTCAGCGACGGCGAGATCCGCATTGAGATTGACGAGAACGTGCGCGGAGACGACGTGTTCGTCGTTCAGCCCACCTGCTCGCCGGTCAATTTTCATCTCATGGAGCTCTGCCTGATGATCGACGCGCTCAAGCGCGCCAGCGCCCGGCGCATCACCGCCGTGGTGCCTTACTACGGCTACGCCCGGCAGGACCGCAAGGTCGCGCCCCGCGTGCCCATCAGCGCCAAGCTCGTGGCCGACTTCCTCTCCGTGGCGGGCATGCACCGTCTTATGACCATCGACCTGCACGCCGGGCAGATCCAGGGCTTCTTCAACGTGCCCGTGGACAACCTCTTCGCCGCGCCGGTGTTCATGGACTACATGCGCGACCTTGGCGACGAGCTGGTCGTCGTTTCGCCCGACGCCGGCGGCGTGGAGCGCGCCCGCGCCTATGCCAAGCGGCTTGACGCCGGGCTGGCCATTGTGGACAAGCGCCGCGACGCGCCCAATCAGGCCAAGGCCATGCACCTCATCGGCAACGTGCGCGGCAAGACCGCCATTGTGCTGGATGACATGGTCGACACCGCCGGCACCATGTGCGCCGCCGGGCAAGTGCTGGCCGACAACGGCGCCAAGCAGATTCTGGCGTGCGCCACCCACCCCGTGCTTTCCGGTCCGGCCATTGAGCGTCTGGACAAATCCGTATTTTCGCAGGTACTGGTGACGGACACCATTCCCCTGGACGCCCGCAAGCGGATGTGCCAGAAGATCAAGGTTCTGTCCGTGGCCGAGCTCTTGTCCCGGGCAATCATGAACGTTCACGGAGAAACCTCCGTCAGCGTTCTTTTCGTCTAAACACACATTTCGGACGGACCCGATCCGGCCGCTTCACAAAGGAGACGACGACATGGCTGAAATGATGACCCTCGCTGTGCGCCCCCGCACTGAAAAAGGCAAGTGCCCCTGCCGCCGCATCCGCACCCAGACCCTGGTGCCCGGCATCTACTACAACAAGCAGGGCGACAACATCACCGTCCAGGTCGAAATGCTCCCGCTGACCAAGCTGCATGGCAAGCTCGGCAACTCGCGCGTGTTCCACCTTCAGGTGGAGCAGAACGGCAAGACCGAGGCCCTGCCCTGCCTCATCAAGAACATACAGTACGATCCCATCAAAAGCACCCCTATTCATGTCGATTTCTACGGCGTCGATCTTGACCGCGACATCAAGGTCGAGGTGCGCGTCGTTGTGGAAGGCAAGGCCAAGGGCATCGTCCTGGGCGGCATTCTGGAAATCTTCCGCGACACCCTGGAGGTGGTTTGCAAGCCGCTTGACGTTCCCGAAAAGATCGTCATCGATGTGACCGACCTGGACCTGGGCGTGAATCGGCATGTGGCCGATGTGAAGATGCCCGCCGGAGTGCGCGCCGTGTATGAGGACAACTTCGCCGTTGTCGGCGTTGTCGCCCAGGAGGCCGAGGAAGCCGCGCCGGAAGAAGCTGCTCCCGCCGCCGCTGCCGCCGCTCCCGCCGCCGCGCCCGCTGCCGCTCCGGCGAAATAGCGCCGGCGCAAAGATCCGCCTGCCGGCGCCACATTGCGGCAACCGGCTTGACCGGCGGGGAGGCACACGCCTCTCCGCCGTTTTCAATATTGCGAAAAATTCCTTTAGCCCAGGGCCCTTGCGCCCGCTCCCCCAATGGACAGCACGCCGCTTATCGTCGCCCTTGGCAACCCCGGGCCAGAATACGAACGCACCCGCCACAACTTCGGGTTCCTTGTGGCCGAGTCCATCCTCGCCCAGGCGCGCGAGCGCAAAAGCATGGTCCTAAAAACCTTGCAAAGCGGCGGCGACTTTGAGCTGTATTCGCTGGTGCTTGGCAGCGTAAGCTGCCTGCTGGCCCGGCCCCTCACCTTCATGAACCTCTCCGGCCGCGCGGTGGCCAAAATCATCGGCCGCTTCGGGCTGACCGCCACGGACATGGTGGTGCTGCACGATGAACTCGACCTGCCGCTGGGGCGCTTGAAACTCAAGCGCGGGGGCAGCAGCAACGGGCACAAGGGCATAGAGTCCATTGTCGAGCACACGGGCACTGCGGAATTTCTGCGCCTGCGTCTGGGCACGGGCAGGCCGCAATACGCCTCTGACGTGGTGCGCTATGTTCTGGAGCCCTTCAGCGCGCAGGAGCAGCCGGCGGTGGACGCAGTGCGCCAGGCCGCGCTTAAGGGACTTACGCTCTACATGCGCCGCGGCATGACCGATGCGGTGCAGCAAATCAATGCTTTTCGACTTCCAGAGCCCGCCATGCCCAACCAGGGCATGGACACTCCCGGCGCATTGGAGTAGTGTGAACATTCACCGGAAGTGTATCCCCCCCTTCTGGAAGGAGACTTTGTGTTTCAAATCAATGAGCTGGTCGTCTACCCGGCGCAGGGAGTCGGCCGCATCGAACGTATCGACACCCAGGAAATCGGCGGGTGCACGGCTGACTATTATATAGTCAGGATATTAAGCAATTCCGTTACCCTCATGGTGCCGGTCAAGAATGCGACCAATGTTGGCCTTCGGCATGTATGCAGTTTGCGCAGCGGCCAGGAGGTTTTTGAATCCCTCAAGGATCGATCGGACTTTACGGGCTACACGGGCCAAAACTGGAACCGCCGGTACCGTGAATATTCCGAAAAGCTCAAAAGCGTCAACCTTGCGGACGTGGCCTATGTGCTCAAGGAGCTGTTTCTCATCGGCATGGACAAGGAGCTCTCCTTCGGCGAGCGCCGTCTGCTGGAGCAGGCCATGACCCTTGTCTCCATGGAACTGGCTTTCGCCCTGGGACGCGACCAGAATGACATCAAGACCGACATCAACGAGATGTTCGCGGACGTTATTTTAAAACAACAGGAAAAGTTGCAAAAAACCAAATAGCCCCTTGTCAACGCCATGCCTTTGGGGTAGGCGCTAGTTTCAGCGCATTCGCGCGGCATGTTTCCCTTCCTCTTATAGGTAGAATACCAATCGGATACTCACCGCTTCTGGTACTCGCACGAAATATGCCCCGCCCATTCCTCATGCATGTGGAATCTGGATGCAACACATCCGGCAGCGCCCACCAGACTGACATGTTTATTGTGCTTTGATCCCTCATCGTGAGGGAAGCATCTTACTCTAACCTCATCCCACGGAGCGTGAGGCTTTCAATGCCCCGCGAAAGACACCCAAATCCATCCCACAAGAGTAGTCGAGGCCAGGACCGCAATCCGGATCGTGGTCAGGAACGCGGTCAGGAACGCGGTCAACAAGACCGCACCCCCGAACGCACCCCCGAACGCAACCTTGAACGCAACCAGGACCGCAATCCCGAGCGCGGCCAGGAACGCAATGCCGAGCGCATGCCCGACTTTGTCGAGGAGGAGTACGTCACCACCTCCGAAAACAAGCTGAACCTGACCGACCTGAAGCAGAAGAGCATGCCGGAACTCATGGAGTTGGCCAACAACTTCAAGATTGAGAATCCGAGCAACCTGCGCAAGCAGGAGCTGATCTTCGCCCTGCTGCAGGAATGCGCCTCGCAGAACGGCCAGATCTTCGGCGAGGGCGTGCTCGAAATCCTTCCCGACGGGTTCGGCTTTCTGCGTTCGCCCCTGTACTCCTACATGCCCGGGCCGGACGACATCTACATCTCGCCCTCGCAGATACGCCGCTTTGGCCTGCGCAAGGGCGACGTCATCTCCGGCCAGATACGCCCTCCCAAGGAAGGCGAGCGCTACTTCGCCCTGCTCAAGGTGAGCGAGATCGGCTTCGAGCCGCCAGAGGCCAGCAAACATCTGGTGCTGTTCGACAACCTGACTCCGCTCTACCCTGACAAGCGTTTCTGCATGGAGAACGGCGCGGAGAACTACGGCTCACGCGTCATCGACCTGCTCTCCCCCATCGGCCGTGGCCAGCGCGGCCTCATCGTGGCCCCGCCGCGCACCGGCAAGACCATGATGCTGCAAACCATCGCCAACTCCATCAACGCAAACCATCCCGAGGTCTACCTCATCGTGCTGCTCATCGACGAGCGGCCCGAGGAAGTGACCGACATGGAGCGCACCGTCCGCGCGGAGGTCATCAGCTCCACCTTCGACGAACCGCCCACCCGCCACGTGCAGGTGACCGAAATGGTGTTGGAGAAGGCCAAGCGGCTCGTCGAGCGCAAGCGCGACGTGGTCATTCTGCTGGCCTCCATCACCCGCCTCGGCCGCGCGTACAACGCCGTCACGCCGTCTTCCGGACGCGTGCTCTCCGGTGGTCTGGACGCCAACGCCATGCAGCGCCCCAAGCGCTTCTTCGGCGCGGCCCGCAATATCGAGTCCGGCGGCAGCCTCACCATCATCGCCACCGCCCTCATCGACACCGGCAGCCGCATGGACGAGGTGATCTTTGAGGAATTCAAGGGCACCGGCAACATGGAGATTTACCTGGACCGCCACCTCTCCGAGAAGCGCGTGTTCCCGGCCATCGACATCAACCGCTCCGGCACCCGCAAGGAAGAACTGCTCCTCGACGAGGAGGTGCTCAACCGCGTGTGGATTCTGCGCAAGGTGCTCTCGCCCATGAACTCCATTGACTCTATGGAGTTCTTGCTCGACAAGATGCGCAAGACCAAAAACAACAATGAATTCCTGAACATTATGAACAAGTAACCGCTTGTTCCGACGAGGTTCTTTCAAAAGGATGCGCTTGGTGCGCATCCTTTTTTCTTTTCCCGACCTGTGCTAGAAGAATCCGGTCATGGCCGCCGCCTTCACGGCGGCCGCAACCACCGGATGCCGCATGAAACGCCACGTCACTTTCCGGCTCATAGGCATACTGACCTTGATGCTTTGCCTGCTGCTGCCCGCTCAGGCGCAGGCGCTCTTCGGCGCCATCACCGCGGCCGATGAAATCGAGATGGGCAAAAAGTTCGACGAAACCATCCGCAAGCAAATGGGCTTCGTCGATGACCCGGAGATCATCCTCTACGTCAAGAGCGTGGTGGACCGCGTGGCGGCCCAGCTGCCGCCGCAGCCCTACCCCATCCGCAGCGCGGTTGTGGCGAACAATTCCATGAACGCCTTCGCCATTCCCGGCGGCTATATCTACATCTTCACCGGCCTCATCCTCGGCGTCGATAACGAAGCGGAGCTGGCCGCGGTCATCAGCCACGAGCTCGGCCACGTCACCCAGCACCACGTGGCCCGCCGCATGGAGCAGATGAAGTACATCAACATCGCCTCCATCACAGGCATGGTCGCCGGCGTGCTGCTGGGCGCGTCCGGTTCCGGCGGCAACACCAGCAACCTCGGCCAGGCGCTGTCCATGGGCGCCGTGGCCGGCGGCCAGTCGGCCTTCCTCATGTACACGCGCCAGAACGAGAACGAGGCGGACAACGTGGGGCTGTCCTACCTGACGCGCGCGGGTTATAATCCCAAGGCCATGCCCATGACTTTCGAGATCATGAACCGTCAGCGCTGGTTCATGTCGGGCGACAACATCCCCTCGTACCTTTCCACCCACCCCGGCCTCACGGAACGCATAGACTACCTGAACGAGCGCATCCGCCACATGCCGGCAAGCGTGCTTGCGCGTGATTTCGAGCACGACAAGTTCATGCGCATACAGACCATCCTGCGCGCGCGCATGAGCTCCCCAGAAACGGCGCTGGCCTACTACGACAGCAAGCCCAAGGACAAGCAAACCTGCCTGGACAAGGCCGGCCGGGGCATCGCCCTGGACCGCCTGAAGCGGCAGCAGCCAGCCGCCCAGGCCTTCGCCGACGCGCTGGCCTGCGGCCCGGACGACCCGCTGGTCCTGCGCGAGGCCGGCATGTTTTATTTCAACCAGGGCGACATGAACAAGGCCGCGCCCATTCTGCAAAAGGCCGCCATACTGAACCCGCGTGACGCCATGAGCATGTTCTTCACCTCGCGCATCATGGCCGAGCGCAAGGACTACGCCGGGGCCATCAGCCTTATGCGGCGCGTAATGAAGATGGTGCCCGAGGACGCCGAGGTGCGCTTCCACCTGGGGCGCATGTTGGGCGAAAGCGGCGATATTTTCGGCGCGCACGTGCAGCTCGCATACTCTTTCCATTACGGGCGCGATGACCAGAAGGCCCGCTATCACATGGACAAGGCCAAGTCGCTTGTGTCCAACCCGCAGCAGCAGAAGGATTTTGACGACCTGCAGCACGCAATGGGCGGCGGCAAGGGGCCGGGCGGCAAGGGCGGCCCCGGCGGCGACAAGAATGGCAAGAGCGGTGGGCCTGGCGGTGGATCCGGCGGCAACGCCCCCTCGTTTCAGTTCAGCTTCGGACGTGGATAGTTCCCGTTCAGCCCCAGCACAAAGGACAAGTACCCGCACATGATCGCCGCACGCTCCATTGACGAGCTCAAAGACACTATTTCCGGCTCCTGCGTCACCATTGGCAACTTCGACGGCGTCCACGTCGGACATCAGCGGCTCATCGGCCGCACCTGCGCAAAGGCCAAAAGCCTCGGCCTGGTCAGCGTCATCGTCACCTTCGACCCGCACCCCATGACCGTGCTCATGGGCGCCAAAACCCCGCCCTTTCTCTCCAGCACGCGCCAGCGCCTGGCCCTCATCGAGCAGCAGGGTCCCAATGTGACGCTTGTGCTGGAGTTCACCCGGCAAATGGCCGCGCTGGAGCCGGAGGCGTTCGTGCGCCGTTATCTGCTGGACGGCATGGCCATGCGTGAAATGGTCATCGGCTACGATTACGCCATGGGCAAGGGACGCAAGGGCAACTTTGAACTGCTCTCGCAGCTTGGCGCGGCACAGGGCTTCGGCGTGGAGCGGCTTAATCCGGTCATCGTGGGCGGCGCGGTGGTCAGCTCCACGCGCATCCGCGACCTTGTGCAGTCCGGCAACGTCTGGGACGCGCGCCCTTTGCTCGGCCGCTTCTTTGAGGTGCGCGGCATGGTGATCGACGGCATGAAGCGCGGCGCGGCCATGCTCGGCTTCCCCACGGCCAACCTGCGGCTGGAGGGCACGCTGCTGCCCAAGCCCGGAGTGTACGCCGTATGGGCCGTGCTTGATGGCGAACCGCACCAGGCTGTGGCCAACGTCGGGTACAATCCCACCTTTGGAGACACCGGCCTGACCCTTGAGACGCACATCATGGACTTCAACCGCACCATTTACGGCCAGGAGCTTTCCGTGCGCTTCGTGCAGCGCCTGCGGGCGGAGCGAAAATTCGACAGCCTGGACGCCCTCAAGGCGCGCATCGCCGACGACGTGCGCCTGGGCCGGGTCATTCTCGGCGTGCCGGACGCCCTGCCCGGCGTCACCCTTCCGGCCGACGAAGAGGACGATTAGCCGCGCACGGGGGGATGACGCATGCCCAGATGGACATTCGGAGCGGCGGCGCTCAGCCTCGCGCAAGGCGACCTGACCCGCGCGGACGCCGACGCCATCGTCAACGCCGCCAATTCCGGGCTGCTTGGCGGCGGCGGGGTCGATGGGGCCATCCATCGCGCGGCCGGCCCGGAGCTTCTGGCGGCCTGCCGGCGCATCGTCGCCGAGATCGGCAGCCTGCCCGCCGGACAGGCTGTGCTCACCCCGGGTTTTGCCTTGCCGGCGCGCCACGTCATCCACACAGTCGGGCCCATCTGGCGGGGCGGAACGGCGGGCGAGCCGGAGCTGTTGCGCTCGGCCTACGCGCAATGCCTGCGCTTGGCGCACGAGCACGGCCTTGCGCGCATCGCCTTCCCGGCCATAAGCTGCGGCGCTTATGGCTATCCATTGCCGCTGGCCGCCCCTCTGGCGCTTTGCGCGCTGCGCGCCGGGCTGGAGGCGGGTCTCGTGCGCCAGGCCGCAATGCTGCTGCGTGGGGAGCCGGCCTATGATTTCTGGCGCGGCGAGGCGTTGCGCCTGTTCGGCCCGCCGGACATTCTCTGAACCATCGGCCCGCGAGGCCTTTTCTGAAACGCCGGCCCCATGGGCCAGCCCATAACCCAAGGAGACGCAATGGAGATTCACGGCACAACCATACTCGCCGTGCTTGACGACCACGGCGTGGCCATGGCCGGCGACGGTCAGGTGACGCTGGGGCAGAGCGTGGCCATGAAGCACACCGCCCGCAAGGTGCGCACCATCTACAAGGACCGCGTCATCGTGGGCTTCGCCGGGGCCACGGCCGACGCCTTCACGCTTTTTGAACGCTTTGAGAAAAAACTGGAGAGCCACTCCGGCCAGCTCACCCGCGCCGCCGTGGAGCTGGCCAAGGACTGGCGCACGGACAAGTACCTGCGCAAGCTGGAGGCAATGATCCTGGCGGCCGACGCCGAGACCATTCTCCTCATCACCGGCACCGGCGATGTCATCGAGCCGGACGACGGCATGGCGGCCATCGGCTCCGGCGGAATTTACGCGCTGGCGGCCGCCCGGGCGCTCAAGCGGAACACGCAGCTCTCCGCCGAGGACATCACCAAGGCGTCCATGCAGATAGCCAGCGAACTGTGCGTGTTCACCAACGACCACATCCATGTGGAGACCAAGACGCGGGAGGCCAAATCATGAGTTCCCTCACCCCCAGGGAGATCGTCTCCGAGCTGGACAAATTCGTGGTGGGCCAGGCCGAGGCCAAACGCATGGTGGCTATCGCCATGCGCAACCGCTGGCGGCGGCAAAAGCTCGACCCCGACCTGCGCGAGGAGATAGCGCCAAAAAACATCATCATGATGGGCCCCACCGGCGTGGGCAAAACCGAAATAGCCCGCCGGCTGGCCAAACTGGCCAAGAGCCCCTTCCACAAGGTGGAGGCCACGAAATTCACGGAGGTGGGCTACGTTGGCCGCGACGTGGAGTCCATGATCCGCGACCTTATGGAGATCGGCGTGACCATGGTCCGCTCCGAGGAGCGGGAAAAGGTGCGCGTGCGCGCGGAAAAGCACGCCGAGGACCGCCTGCTCGACCTGCTTTTGCCCGGCAGCACGCCGCAGTCGTATTCCTTCACCCCCATGCCGGACCCGGCCGCGCCGCAGGCGCCCGCCACAGGCTTGGCCACCGCCAACGAGAGCACGCGGGAGAAGTTCCGCCAGCTCTGGCGCGAGGGCAAGCTCGACGAGCGCATGGTGGAGCTGGAGATAGCCGGCCAGGATGGCGCGGCCATGTCCATTATGGCCATTCCCGGCATGGAGGACATGGGCGGGCAGATGCAGGACGTGCTCGGCCGCATGTTTCCGCAAAAAAAACGCCTGCGCAAGATGAAGGTCAAGGACGCCTTCAACGCGCTGGTGCAGGAGGAGTCGGACAAGCTCATCGACATGGACAAGGTGCAGGACATCGCCAAAGAGCGCGTGGAGCAGACCGGCATCATCTTCCTCGACGAACTGGACAAGGTGGCGAGCAAACAGGACCACGGCGGACCGGATGTCTCGCGCGAGGGCGTCCAGCGCGACCTGCTCCCGGTGGTTGAAGGCTGTGTGGTGAACACGAAATACGGCATGATCAGAACCGACCACATCCTGTTCATCGCCGCCGGGGCCTTCCATTACGCCAAGCCGAGCGACCTCATCCCCGAGCTGCAGGGCCGCTTTCCCCTGCGTGTGGAGCTCTCGGCCCTCGGCCAGGAGGAGTTCTACCGCATTCTCACCGAGCCGCAGAACGCGCTTACCGTGCAATACTCCGCCCTGCTCGGCACCGAGGGCGTCACGCTCACCTTCGCCGACGACGCCCTGCGCGAAATCGCGGCCATGGCGCAAAAAATCAATGAGGACACGGAAAACATCGGCGCGCGCAGGCTGTACACGCTCATGGAGAAGATCCTGGCCGACCTGTCCTTCGAGGCCTCGGACAAGGGCGGGCAGCATGTTGTGGTGGACCGCGACTACGTGCGCGAGCGCTTGGCCGACATTGTGGAAAACCGCGACCTCTCGCGGTACATTCTGTAGGCCCGCCATGGACTTTGAAGCCATGCGGCGACTCGTGGAGGAGGCCCTGCCCTTCCACAAGCATCTTGGCATCAAGGCGGAGGAATTGCGCGAGGGCTACGCGCGCCTGCGCATTCCCTTCCGGCCGGAGCTGGTGGGCGACGCGCGACGCCCGGCCCTGCACGGCGGGGTCATTTCGACACTGGCGGACGTGTGCGGGGGCTTCGCCATCTGGACCTGCTGCCGCCCGGACGACCGCATCGCCACCATAGACCTTGGCGTGGACTATCTGCGGCCGGCTGGCGCGGACGATCTGCTGGCCGAAGCCACGGTGCGGCTTTTAGGCAACCGCGTTGGCAACGCGCATGTGGTGCTGTGGAGCCGCGGCGACCCGGACCGGCATGTGGCCGAGGCGCGCGCGGTATACAACATTCGGCGCGGAAAATAACGCGGGACATAGTAACGAAAAAGGGCCGGGGCGACCCGGCCTTTTCTTTTTGCATGGCGGACAGGGGGGTCAGGGCAGCGCGGCTACTTGGCCTCGGTATTGTTTCCGGCGGGCGTGGCCGGGGCGACTTGCTGCTTCGGGGTGGGCAAAAGGCCGTCGGCGGGCAGCAGACTATCCGCGGGCATCAGGCCGGCGCTTTTCTGCGACTCCTGCGCATTGGCCTTGTGGCAGCCGGAGCAGTTCACCGGTCCCTTCTTGCGGGCCTTGTGGCAGTCCTGGCACAGCTTGTGGGACACGACCATGAGCGACGCGGCGCGATCCGTGGGGGCCGGACGCTCATGGTGGCAGTCCGCACAGCGGCGCTCCGTTCCCGATGCGTTTTTCTTCCCCTTCACCGGCCGCATGCCTGGCAGCGGGTGGTGGCAGGTGGCGCACTTGGTGATCTTGGCCTTCTTGTTGTGCTCGTTGTGCTGAAAGGGAACAGCCAGCTCCCGGGGTTCGTATGCGGATGCGCCTGTATCGCCGGGAACGCCTTGGGCCTGAACAGGCAGCAGCCATAGGGCGGTAATGAGCGCCGCAGCGCATGGGATGAGAGCTTTACCGATGCGGTTTGTCTGACGCATGCAATCTCCTGTGTGGTGTCGTGAAGCGGGGGGGCATGGCCCAGGCGCTTCCAAAGACGTGTGCGGGCGGGCGAGGGATGGGCCCGGCTCGGACGTTGTGCGTTCCGCTGGCGAGACGCGCGCGGACGTCGGTTACTTCGCCAACCGTTTACGGCGACGAAACGCGTAAGTCCTTCTAACGGAAAAAATGCCGCCCGTCACTCCATGCCAAGACGCTGTCGCAAAAGATCAAAGTCAAGTGCGTCGGCCACAAGCTGCACGCCATGGTTGACCTTGATCATGTCGCGCAGCTTATGGCGCGAGAGGATGTTCTCCATTTTCTTGGCCACGGCGAAAGTGTCCTCGCGCACCATGATGATGGGCGTTTGCAGCACCTCGGAGCGGGTGAGGATGATGTCGTTGGGATGCAGGTTGCCGGTGAGGATGAGGCAGGGGCAACTGCCCTCCAGCGCCACAAGCTGCACATCCGATCGGTCGCCGCCGACGATGATGGCGGAATTTTTGTGCTTGATGAAATGCGCCAGGAAGTTCTCCACCTGCATGGTGCCGATGAGAAAATCCTCCACCACGCGGTCGGCCTTGTGGTGCGCGGAAATAACCTTACCGCCGAGCCGCTCGGCCAGGTCGCTCACCTTGATGGCGCTCATGATCGGGTCGGAGGCGATGATGCCGAGCACCTCAACGCCTTTGCGGCGCAGAAAGGGCGCGATGAGTTCGTCCACCTCGGGCCGGTAGTGCTCGGGGATGTCGTTCAGGATCACGCCCGCGAGATTATCGCCCAAGGCCTCCTCGCAGCGCAGCACGTAGTCGTATTTGAGCTCGTTCTGGTAGCGGTCGATGAGCACGACATGCGCTCCCAGCGCGCGGGAGACGTTCACGCCGTCAAGCCCGCAATACGTGCCGGAGCCGAGCAGGTTGCCCGATCCGGCGATGATCATCACGTCCCTGCCCTGGGAGAGCTCGCCGTAGGCCTCCACGATGCCGGGCATAAGGTCGCCGATGTCCGAGCAGAAGGCGCGCCGGGAGAATTCGCGCGTGACCACGACGGGCGTGACCAGCGCCGGGTTCTGGCGCAGGCCCAACACCTCCTGCAGAAACATGGCGTCCTCGTCGCCGGGCCCGGAATCCTCGCGGGGCATGGCCCCAACGGGTTTCATATACCCCACCTTGAGGCCCAGCTTCTTGAAGCGCAGCCCCAGGGACATGGCGATAAGGTTCTTGCCGGAGTACCCGGTTGTGGAGCCAATATAGATGCCGACCATCATCTTCTCCTTGCACGCGCCCGCGTAGGCGCGAAAAGGGCTAAGTGCGCAGGGTCAGGCGCGCCTCGGCCACAAATGCCCCGTCGCCGTTGGCCAAAACAGGGTCGAGCTCAGCCTCGAAAATCTGCGGAAAATCCTGCGCCAGGGCCGCCAAAGCCAGCAACGCGTCCTCAATGGCCCGCAGGTTCGCTGCGGGCTCTCCGCCCAGCCCCTTGAGCAGCAGGTAGGCGCGGATGGAGCGTATCATGCCAAAAGCCTCGTCGCGGCTCAAGGGGGTCAGGTGGTGCGAAACATCGCCCAGAATCTGCGAGTGCACGCCCTCCAGGCCAAACATGAGCAGCGGGCCGAACTGTTCATCGCGCCGCATGGACATGACCACTCCGACAGCCCCCTCTGGAGCCATGGCCTGCACAAGGCAGCCTGTCACCTCGGCCTCGGGCCGCAGACGCGCGGCCCGGTTGGTGAGCGTCTGAAAAGCCGAGCGCACGGCGTCATCGCCCGCGAGCCCCAAGACCACGCCGCCCACATCGGAACGGTGAAGGATTTGCGGCGAGGCGAGCTTGAGCGCAACCACTCCGCCAAAGGCGCGCGCCGCGGCGACCGCCTCGCGGCTGGAGCGCGCCAGTGTGGTGTCGAGCGTGGACAGGCCATATGCGCGCAAAAGCTCGCGCGCGGCAAACCCGGATATCTCCTGCCGGCCCTCGGCCAGGGCCGTTTCCACAATACGCCGCGCCATGTCCAGATCGCGCCGAGGCGGCTCGTACACGGGCACGGGCTTCTGCCTCCACTGGGCATACGCGTACATGGCCTCAATGCAGCGCAGGCCCGGCTCGGGAAAAGCGTGGCACGGCAGCCCGGCCCGGCGCAAAATATCGCGGCCGATGCCGCCATGCGCCCGGCCCAGCAGGCAGGGCACCACGGGCTTGTCCGCGCGGCGCACAATCTGGGCTATGGCCGTGGCCGTGGCCTCCATCTCCACCATTCCCGTGGGCGCGATGAGCAGCAGCACGGCATGCACCAGCGGATCGCCCAGCACGGTCTCCAGGCTCTTGCGATAGCGATCGGCCCCGGCGTCGCCGATGATGTCCACAGGATTGTAGACCGAGGCATACGGTGGCAAATCCGCCTGCAGGCGCTGGATGGTTTCCGGCGAAAGGCGGGCCATGTGCAGACTGGTGCGCTCGCAGGCGTCGGCCGCGAGAATGCCCGGCCCGCCGGCGTTGGAGAGCACGGCGACATTGGGGCCGCGCGGCAGCGGCAGGCTGGCGAAAGCCTCGGCCAGGGCAAAGAGCGAGGCCATGTCCGGCGCGCGGATGACGCCGCACTGGCGAAACGCCGCGCCATAAGCCTCATCGGACCCGGCGATGGCGCCGGTGTGCGAGCTGGCCGCCTTGGCCCCGGCATTGCTGGAGCCGGCCTTGAGCATGATGACGGGCTTGTTGCGGCTCACCTCGCGCGCGGTGCGCACAAAGGCCTCGCCATTCTCCACGTTCTCCATATAGCCCATGATGACCTTGGAGGCGGGATCATCCCCGAGGTAGGCCAGCAGATCGGCCTCGTTCAGCACGGCCTTGTTGCCCAGGCTTACGAATTTTGAAAAGCCGAAATTCTCGCCCCGCGCCCAGTCCAGAATGGCCACGCACAGCGCTCCGGACTGGGAGCAGAAGGCCACGTCGCCCTTGATGGGCTGGCTTGCGGAAAAACTGGCGTTGATGCCATGGGCTGTGTTCATCATGCCCAGGCAGTTGGGGCCGAGCAGCTCCACGCCATGCCGCCGGGCCAGTTCGCCAAGGCGGCGCTCCAGCAAAAAGCCCTCGCGTCCGGTCTCGCGGAAGCCGGCGCTGATGACGATGGCCGACTTGAGTCCCCGCCCCGCCAACGTCTCAAACTCCGGCAGCACCTGGTCTCGCGGGACGGCGAACACGGCAAGGTCGATGCCGCCAGGCAGTTCGCCAACCGTGCGCGCGGCCGCTATCCCCTCAATCTCGCCCCCCTTGGGGTTGACCGGGTACAGCCGCCCCTTGAAGCCAGCCGCCAGCATGTTGGCCACCACGGCGTTGCCCACCTTGCCCGGCGTGGCCGAGGCCCCGATGACGGCCACGGTCTTCGGGGCGAAGAATGCCTGCAAGGCGCGCTGCTCCACGTGTCACTCCCTATACGCTGGCGATCTTACGCGTACATGGCCTGGATACACCGACACGGCCCTCTCCTCAAGGGGCAGTTCCCCCACACGGCAATCTTTAAGGAGAAAATCCCCTGTCATCTGTTGCCCAAGGACGCGTGTCCGGTATATTGTGCGCCAATGTGCCGCACCCCTCCACCATCACCTCGCCTGCCCGTCAGCGCCGCCATCCTGGCAGGCGGCGCGGCAACACGCATGGGCGGGGTTGTTAAAGCCCTGCTTGAGGTCGGCGGCGTCAGCATTCTTGAACGGCTCGCCGTGCTGCTCGCCCCGCGTTTCGATGAGCTGCTGCTGGTGGCCAAGGAGCCGGAGCCCTTCGCCGCCCTTGCCCAGCAAAGCCCACCCTGGCGGCTGGCGCTGGACGCCCTGCCCGGCCGCAGCTCGCTCACCGGCATCCATACGGCCCTGGCCAACGCGAGACATGACCATGTGTTCGTCACGGCCTGCGACACGCCGTTTTTGCAACCGGCGTTGCTGAACGCCTTGCGCCAGCGGCTGACGGTCGAAGATGATGTGGTGCTGCCACAAAAGCCGGACGGCTACTTCGAACCGCTCTGCGCCATCTATTCACGGCGCTGCCTGCCGCACATCGCGGCGCAGTTGGCGCAAGGCGACCACAAGATCATCCGCTTTTTCAGTAAAGTGCGCGTGGCTCCCATGCCGCCGGACGAGCTGCTCGCCACTGATCCAAACATGCTTTCCTTTCAGAACGCCAACACCCCGGATGAACTGCGCGCATTGCGCGAAGCCGCAGCAGAACTGCGGCTCTCCCCAAAGGAGGTCTCGTGACTGAGGAACGCATTTCCAGAGATCTTGCGCTGGAACGCATCCGCCACCGTATCCGCGAAACGCAGCTGCCCGAGCGGGAAACGCCGCTGCTTGAGAGCCTGGGGTTTATCTGCGCCCAGGACCTCTTCGCCGCGCACGCCACCCCGGCCGAGCCCCGCGCCACAGTGGACGGCTACGCCCTGGCCAGCCTGGACACCCGTTTCGCCACGCAGCAGGCGCCTACGACCCTGCCCGTCACAGGGCTCATCCGCCCCAGCACGGCGGCCCCGCCGCCCCTTGAGGCTGGGCGCTGCGCCGCCATGCTCACCGGCGGACCGCTGCCCCCGGGCGCGGACTGCGTCGTGCCGAACGAGGCTGTGGAGCTGCTGGACACAGGAATCAGGCTCACACGGGAGATTGCGCCCATGGATCATGTGCGCGGCGTGGGCAGCGACCTCAAGGCCGGCACGCGCATTGTGCGCCGGGGCGAGGAGCTGACTCCGGCTGTGCTCGCCGCGCTGGCGGTCTCCGGCGTAAGCCGCGCCAAGACGTATATGCCGCCGCGCGCCCGGGTGCTGGCCCTTGGCAACGAGCTGTCCGATCTAGAAGCCCCGCCCTCGCCCGGCAAGATGCCCGCCGACAACCTGCTGCTCGCCGCCGGCCTGCTGCGTGCGCGCGGCGTTTCCTCCGTCGAGGCCGAGGCCTGCCCCAACGAGCTCAACGCCATTGCCCAAAAGCTCGCCGAGGGGGACGCGCAATGCGTCATCACCACCGGTGGCACAGGGCCAGGCCGACGCGATTTCATCATGGAGGCCGCGCGTCAGGCCGGGTTCGAGCCGCTGTTCACCGCCCTTGCGCTTACGCCCGGCAAAAGCATGTTCGCCGCCATGCGCGGCAGCCGCCTGCTCTTCGCCCTGCCAGGCACGCCCTGGGCCGTGTTCGCGCTCATGCACGCCGTTGTGCTGCCGGCCGTGTGCTGGCTGCGCGGCCGCACGTTGCCCGTGCCCGGGCCAATTCTGGCGCGGCCTTCGATAATGCCCAACACCGCGCAACACGGCTGGGAACGGCTGGTGGCCTGCACCAATTCCGCTCTTGGCGCGGAGTTGCAGGCCCAGCCGCTGCTGGAGCGCAACCGTGAAGCGCGGCTGGATATGCTGCAGGCGCAGGGGCTGCTCATTGTCTCGGACAGCGCGGAGCAAGGCGAGCTGCTGCCCATGATCCCCATATGGGAGAACAGCCGGGGGCTCCGGCTGGGCTGAATCTCCCTCCGCGCGCACGGCGTTCTGCGCATTTTGGCCTTGACCGGGCCGAACGCCTTGTGTAACTAGGCTCGGCGTGAGTCAGCCAGCGTAGCTCAGCTGGCAGAGCAGCTGATTCGTAATCAGCAGGTCCGCGGTTCGATTCCGCGCGCTGGCTCCAGCAAAATCAAGGCCCTGCAACGGTTTTCAACTGTTGCGGGGCCTTCTCTTCATTGTCAAAACTGATCAAATTTAGGCAGTGTTTTACGCTCCATTGCGTAAAATTTGCGTCAACAAAATCCCTACTCCGCCAAACTGGCCGGACTGGCCGGGTTCTGCGCCGCCCGCGCGGCGGTGAAGGCGTTGTACTCCGCCACGGCGTCCCAGCTCGCCGGCATCCGCAGGGCCTCGGCGTGCGCCGCCACGGTCTGCGTGGTCATGCCGGTGAGACCACCATCGGCGTCATAGGCCGGGACAGTCTGCGTATAAGCCCGACACGTCCACCACAACGCTGGGGTAGGCGCTGGGCGTCGGGCCGGCGTAGCTGGCGGGGATGCCCCCGGAGCAGTCCATGGTGGTTGCGCCGCTCGGCACGCGCCATGCGGACATCCGCCGCAGCGAATTTCAAACCATTGCCCTACCGGCATCCAGGCAGGAGCAAACGGCGTCTATTGGCTTGGCGGGGGAGTCACCGTGACCTGCTTCCCGAAAACTGGACCATTCAAAATGAGAAAATTCTCAGTTAGGTTTGGCACACCCCGAACCGGAGGATTTTTCCATGAAGAAGTCGCGGTTCACG
>MNUQ01000058.1 GCA_001871085.1 Desulfovibrionaceae bacterium CG1_02_65_16 | reverse complement strand
GCTCCGCGCCGTCCTGGGCCTTTTGTTTGGCCTGCTCGGCCAGATCGGCGGCGGTGCCGGCGCTTTTGGCCACCTCCAGCACGGTTGAGTTCATCTCCTCCATGGCGGTGGCGGCCTCGGTGGTGCGGGCGCGCTGCTGCTCGGAGCCGCGGCTGGACTGTTCGATCTGCGCGGCGAGCTCCTCGGCGGCGCTGGCCACCTGGTCGCTCACGGTGTTGGCGGCGGTGGCGGCTTTGGCGATGCGCTCGTTCTGCTCCTCAATCTTTTTCTGCTGGGTGCGGATGTCGGTGAGTTCGAACCACAGGGCGAGGGTGCCCAGCACCTTGCCGTCCATGTCGTTGAAAGGCGTGCTGGTGATTTGGAAGATTTTGCGCTTTCCGGAGGAGGTGACGTACTCGGTTTCCTTCTGCAGCATGCGGTTTTCGCGCGTGGCGCGCTGAGAGAGGGTGTCGCGCGTGGCGTCGCCGTATATCATCTGGCCGGAGGTCTGGCCGAGGTAATCGGCAGGCTGGCCGGGCCGCTCCAGTGTGCTAAGCATTTGCTGGTTGACGTGGACGGTCTTGTTGTCCGGGTCGAACACGGCGCAGGGCAGCACAATGCCGGAGAGCACGCCCTGAGCGAAGCCGAGGCGCTGCTTCAGCTGGTCCACCATGTTGTGCAGGTTGCTGGCCAGCTTTGCGATTTCGTAGCGGTAGTTGTTGTGGCGTTTGGCGGCGTAGTCGCCATTGGCCACGGCGGCGGCGTAGTTTTCCAGCTGTAGCATGGGCGCAACCACCAGCCGCCGCACCAGGAGGGTGATGCCGCCGGCGAGGATGAGCACCACGGCCAGGCCGATGCCGAGGAGAATATTGCGCTGGCGCGCGGCGGCGCTGGTCAGGTCGGTTTCGTAGGCGCTTGTGCAGGCAATGAAGCCGGTGTCCAGGTCGGTGGAGAAGGCCATGAACTTGCGCTCGCCCTTCCAGTCGTAGAAGAACGTGCCGTTTTTCATGGCCATGGCTTTTTTGATGAAAGCCTCACCGGAGAGATCTTTGAGCATCAAGGATTTGTCCATGCCGTGGGCCACAATTTTCCCGGTGTTGTCGAGCATGAAGGCGTACCCGCGCGAGCCGAAGCGCAGGGGGGTCACGAAGTAATCGATGAAGGCCGACCACTTTGTAAAGACGCCAATACCGCCGATGATCTTGCCGGAGGCGTCTTTGATGGCGCGCACGGAGCTAAAGATATAGGCGTTTTCTCCGCCGCTTTTGGCGGTGAGGATTTCCCTGCAGACGTAGCGGTCCTGCCCGGCCATGATGGCCTTGTAGTAGTCGCGGTCGGCGCGGTTCTGTCCGGCCAGGTCCTTGCCTTCAGTGTTCACGCCGGCGCTGATGACGCCCGAGGCGTTGAACACGAGGATGCTCCAGACATTGGAATCGGCCTTTATGGACGCCAGAAGCCGGGCGTGGGCCTGCGGCGATTCGCCGTTGAGGGAGCCGTATACGGCGGGGTCGGTGGCGAGCACGCCGCAGAGGGTGTCCGCGTCACGGCTGTAGGAGTCCAGCCCGCGTTGAACGGAATCGCCCGCGTGCAGCAGGGCTTGCTGTTCGGATGCGAGGACGACATTGTAGGTGGAATTGGTGACGTAAAGCAGAATGCCCATCACGCCGAGGATGACAACGAGGCTGACGGACAGGATGAGCAGAGTTCCAAGGCTTTTGATACGCGGCATGGCAGGGCCTCCGGGGTATGATTGGCGAGAAAGTATCCCCAGTCCCTACGTATTTGTCAAGAAAGCATATTGGTAACATATCAATATAGCAAATAGATTCTTTCTGAAGCATTACTCATGCTGGCAGGCGCGACTGCTGTTTTTTGTTTAAAATGAAAAGGAAAACAAAGGTGATGCGTGCGATCGCCGTCTGGGCTGGCAGGGGTGGAGTGGTGTATTCAGCACACGAAGAAATATAAAAATTGAAGAGTTCAGTCAGCGGAATCCGACTCGGTCTGATCTCTTGCGGTCCGTTTGCGGTCAGCGCCGGGCCAGGTGTTGGCGCGCTCCACGCGGCACACTGTCAGCGACCAGGACGCGTACCACTCGTTCATGCGGCGGCGAGCGGCCACGTGGGCGGGGTGGTCGCGCCAGGCCGCAATGGCCTCCGGCGATTCCCAGTACGATATGGTGATGCCCGCGCCGCCGGGTTCGCGCACGCTGTGCGCGCCGAGATACCCGGGCATGGTCTCGGCCAGGCGCGTCAGTTCGGCGGCGGTTTCGGTGTAGCCGTTGTCTCCGGCGGTGCGCTGGGAGGTGAAGATGACGGCGTAGGCGGGCATATGGGGGCTCCTCTAAGCCGCTCCGGCCAGGGCGGTCAGCAGGGCTTGGCGTATGCCGCCCGGCGTTGCGTTCCCCTCGACCACGCCGCCGTGATGGCAAACCACGCGCTCGATGTCGTACGCCAGCAGTTTGCGGATGGAGGCCAGCGCGGCGGGCTTGTCCGCCTCGGGCAGGGCATCGAAAAGCGCCTCGGCCTGGGCCAGGCGCAGGGACTTCTCGCGGCCCTCGATGTAGGGCGTCTCCCCGGCGGAGGCGAGCGCCTGGACGCCCGGGCAGGCCCGCTTGAGCGCCGCCAGCGCGCCCACGTGGTCGTGGTCGTGGTGGGTGATGATGACGCGGGTGAGCCGGCCCGGATCCATGCCGGCCGCGCGTAGGGCCGCCTCCAGGGCCGGCAGCTGGCCCGAGCACCCGGGGTCGACGAGCACGGCGTCATCGCCGTTGTGGATGAGCGTGGGGTGAATGGGCGGCAGCTTGCCCTCGGCGTCGCGGGGCAGGGTCAGCATGTGCAGACGGCACTGGCTCATGGTCGCGCTCCTGAAGCGTCGCATTGGCGGCGTTTTGCGCGAGCATGTCGGCGCGGCCGTTTGAAGTCAAGGCGCGGGGCGTGGCCCCTTTTACGCCGAGCCGAGTTTGGCGCGCAGCTCGGCCGCACAGTCCTCTGGAGTCCGCCCGGCGGTTTCGATGACGATGCGCGGCCGGCCCCAGGGCTCATAACGCCGCTCGCACACCTGCCGCCATGTGGGCGGGATCATGCCGGGGATGTCCGGCACGCGCGTCTCCACTCGGCGTTTGTGCTCGGCCGGGTCGGAGCACACCACCTCCACATCGACGCAGGGCGCGGCCGCGTCTTGCGCCACCTCGCGCCAGGCCGCGCGCGTCAGCTCGATGGGGTTGACGGAGTCGGCCACCACGCTCTGACCCAGGAGCAGGGCCTCGCGCGCCAGGGCATAGGCCGCCATGTACCCGGCCGGACCCAGGTCGCCGGTCAGCCGGCCGGTTTCGCGCAGGGCCCGCTCAATGGCCTGCTCAATGGAGTCGATGCGCAGATAGGTTGCGCGCAGCCCGCGCGCGGCCGTGCGCGCCAGCGTGGTTTTGCCCACGCCGGGCAGGCCGGAGAAGATGAGCAGGGTGGGGCGGGTGGTCATGTGTTTGGGCGCGCGATGGTTTCGTTACGGAAAACAAAGAGGAATATCCTGTTGGAGAGCCGCCTCCGAACACGTTGACCAAACACGTTGATCGATGCGAGAGGAATTTTTGGGATTGTGCCGGGCATTCCGCTTCTGCCTACAACTGCGGCGGGTTCACGCGGTCCATGGTGCGGAAGTTGATGGCCTCGGCCAGGTGCCCAACCTCAATGGTCTCCGCGCCCTCCAGATCGGCGATGGTGCGGGCGATGCGCAGCACGCGCGTGTACGCCCGGGCCGATAAGCCCAGCCGCCGCACGGCCTGTTCCAGGAAGTGCTGCTCATCCTCGCCCACGGCGCACCAGCGCTCCAGCGCCGCGCCGGTGAGGTCGGCGTTGAGGCGCACGCGCTTGCCCTTGTAGCGCTCAGCCTGCCTGGCCCGCACGCGCAGAATGCCCGCGCGCATGGCGGCGGAGTCGCGCGCGCCGCGCGGAGCCTTCAGGTCGTCGTAGGGCACGGCCGGCACCTCCACCTGCAAGTCGATGCGGTCCATGAGCGGGCCGGAAATGCGCGAGCGGTACCGCTGGATGGCCAGCGGCTGGCATGAGCACACGTGCCGGTCGTCGGTGAGATAGCCGCAGGGGCAGGGATTCATGGCCGCCACAAGCATGAAGTCCGACGGGTAGGTGAGGGAGAGCGCCGCGCGCGAGATGGTCACCTCGCCATCCTCCAGCGGCTGGCGCAGCACCTCCAGCACGTGCTTTTTGAATTCCGGCAGCTCGTCGAGGAACAGCACGCCCCGGTGCGCCAGGGATACCTCGCCCGGCCTGGGGCTTGCGCCGCCGCCGATCAGACCCGCGTCGGAAATGGTGTGGTGCGGCGAGCGGAAGGCCCGGCGCACGATGAGCGCGGCCTCGCGCGGGGGCATGCCCGCCACGGAGTAGATTTTGGTGACCTCCAGCGCCTCCTCGAAGGTGAGGGGCGGCAGCACCGTGGGAATGCGCTGGGCGAGCATGGTCTTGCCGCTGCCCGGAGGGCCCACGAACAGCAGATTGTGCCCGCCGGCGGCGGCTATCTCAATGGCGCGCTTGGCGTGCTCCTGGCCCTTCACCTCGGCGAAATCGCCGTAAAGCTCAGCCTGCCCTTCCTGCCTGGCCCACAGGGCGTCCACATCCACGGTCTCTGGCTCCGGGGACGACTCGCCGGTGACGATGCCCACGGCCTCGGCCAGACTCGCCGCGCCGTACACGGGCAGGCCCTGCACCACGGCGGCCTCGGCGGCGTTCTCGCGCGGCACGATGAGCCCGCGCGCGCCCTGGTCGCGGGCCATGATGGCCAGCGGCAAAACGCCCGGCACCGGCGAAAGCCCGCCGTCCAGCGAGAGTTCGCCAGTCAGATGCCAGCCCGTCAGGCGCTCCGCTTCGATGCATTCTGCGGCGGCCAGCAGGCACAGGGCCAGCGGCAGATCGTAGCCGCTGCCCTCCTTGCGCAGGTCCGCCGGGGCGAGATTGACGGTGATGCGCGAGGGCGGCAGCCGGTGGCCGGCATTTTTGAGGGCCGAGAGCACGCGCTCCTTGGCCTCGCGCACGGCGCCCTCGGCCAGGCCCACAAGGGTGAAGGCGGGCATGCCGCTGCGCGCCAGGTCCACTTCAAGGGAAACGGGCACGGCCTCTATGCCGAGCAGGGCTGCGGTATGGACTTTGGCGATCACGTTCGGGCGCTCCTCGCGTTTGACTGTGCGTATCGCATAGCCGATTCTACGTTGTTTGCCCAGCCCCGTGGCCGGCGCATCTCGCCCGCGCCAGGCCGCGCAGGGTCACCGCGCCCACAACCACGGCCCCGCCGGCGCAGGCCCACAGGCCGGGCAGCTCGCCCACGCCAATGGCCACCCATACCGGGTTCAGAATAGGCTCCAGCGTCATGACGAGGATGGTCTCCAGCGCGCCCAGGCGCTTGATGCACCACACGTAGAGGGCCAGCGAGACTCCCTGCTGGATGACGCCGAGGTAGGCCAGGCCGAGCAGTCCGCGCGCGTCCGGCAGCCCGGCGAAAAGAAACGGCAGGCCGATGACCGCCGTGAGCGCGTGCCCCAGCAGAACGGACTCCACGGGGGAGGCGTTTTTCTGGGCGCGCATGGCCAGGGTGAAGCCCGCGTAGCACACGCCGGAGGCCACGGCGGCGATGTTGCCCCACAGCCCGGCGGCGGAGAGGGCGTCGAGGAAGAACAGTGCCATGCCGGCCAGCACGACGAGCACAAAGCCCCAGTCCGAGGGCCGCGTTTTTTCGCCCAGCAGGCGCGGGGCCAAAAGCGCCACGTATACCGGCGCGGTGTAGGCCAGCAGAATGGCGTTGGCCGAGGTGGTGAGCTTGGTGGCCAGCACGTTGAGGCTCAAAAGTCCGGCGTAGCTTACGGCGGCCAGCAGCCGCGCCGGGCTGGGGCGGAAGTTGAGCCGCCCCCGGAAGATGAGCGCCAGGGTAAGCGCGGAGAGGGCGCTGCGTACTCCGGTTATGGCCATGGGCGGCAGGTCCACCAGCTTGATGGCCAGCCCGCCGGAGCTCCATAGCAGCGCGGTGAAGGCAAGCAGCAGCGTGGCGCGCGCGCGTTCAGACACCGTCCGCCCCGTTCGCTTCGTCAAACCCGCGCACGCGGTTCCGGCCCGCGTTCTTGGCCGCGTACATGGCCTTGTCGGCCTCGTGGAGCAGGGCGTCGATGCCGCCCGGTTCCGTCGCCGCTGGCCGAATGGCCCGCTGGATGGCCTCGGGCCGAATGGCCTCCGGCTGAATGGCCTCCGGCTGAATGGCCTCCGGCTGAATGGCCTCCGGCTG
>MNUQ01000117.1:6082-6624 GCA_001871085.1 Desulfovibrionaceae bacterium CG1_02_65_16 | reverse complement strand
TGTTCCCCAGGCGCATCCCCTACAAACGCGGCATGACAGCCACTCCCGCAGCCCACTCCCCCGCCGCGACAGCCGCACAGCCCCTCCGCGCCGACGTGCTCATCCTGGGCGCGGGCGCGGGCGGCATGCTTTGCGCCCTCACCGCCGCGCGCCGGGGCCGCCGCGTGCTGCTGGTGGACCAGGGCGGGCAGACCGGCCGCAAGCTGCGCGCCTCCGGCGGGGGGCGGTGCAACTGCACCAATCAAAACGCCGCGCCCGGGCACTACCTTTCCACCAACCCGCGCTTCACGGCGCAGGCGCTTGCGCGGTACGCCCCGGCGCGTTTTCTGGCGCTGCTGGCCGAGCTGGGCCTTAGCGCCCACGCGGAGGAGCAGGGCCGCATGTTCTGCGACCAGGGGGCGACGCGCCTGTGCGAGGCCTTGGAAAAAGCCTGCCGCGCGGCGGGCTGCCGCTTTCTCCTCGGCCGCTCCGTCACGGCGTTGACGCCGCCGCAAGACGCCGGCGCCGAAATCGCCGGGTTCTACACCGCGCGGCTGGACCAG
>MNUQ01000117.1:1824-6071 GCA_001871085.1 Desulfovibrionaceae bacterium CG1_02_65_16 | reverse complement strand
GCCGTGGTGCTGGCCCTGGGCAGCCCGGCTTGGCCGGCGCTGGGCGGCACGGACATAGTGGCCCGCCTGGCCGGAAGCCTGGGCCTGCCCCACATTCCGGCGCGGCCGGCGCTTACGCCCTTTGAGCTTTCCGGCCCGGCGCTGGCGCTGTGCCGCGATCTGGCCGGACTGTCGCTCACGGCGCGGGTGTCCCTGGCCACAAGCGGATCGGTCGGCACGGCCTACACCGACGGCCTGCTGTTCACGCACCAGGGGCTTTCCGGCCCGGCGGCGCTGCAAATCTCGTCACACTGGCGGCGCGGCCTGGAGCTGCGCGTGAATCTGGCCCCGGAGGTCGATGTTCCGGCTTTTCTGCGCGCGCCGGCGCGGGCCAAAAGGCAGGCCCGCGCGGTGCTGTGCGAGCTGCTGCCGCGCAGACTCGCCGAGGCCCTGCTGGCCGGGCTGCCGCCAGCCCTGGCCGAGCGCAGACTCGCCGAGTGCGCGCGCGCGGATCTGGACGCCCTGGCGCGGCTGATCGACGACTGGCGCATAACCCCCAAGGGCACGGCGGGCATGGCCCGGGCCGAGGCCGCCAGCGGCGGGCTGGCCACGGACGCCTTTTCCCCCAAGACCATGCGCTGCAAAATCATGCCCGGGCTCTACGCCGTGGGCGAGGCCCTGGACGTGGCCGGGGAATTGGGCGGCTACAACCTGCACTGGGCCTGGGCCTCCGGCTTCGCGGCCGGGCAGGCGGTCTGATGTTCAATCTGCGGGAACACTGGGAAGGCGAGTGCGGCTGCCGCGAGGTGCTGGCCGTGGGCGCGCCGCTCATGGTCAGCATGGGCAGCTCCACCCTCATGCAGTTCACCGACCGCATCTTTCTGGGCCGGCACGACGTGCTGGAGCTGGCCGCCGCGGTGCCGGGCGGGCTCACCTCGTTTCTGGCCGTGGCGTTCTTCATGGGCGTGGCCACCTGCGTGGGCGTGCTGGTGGCGCAGTACCACGGGGCCTGCCGGCCCCGACGCGTTGGCGCGGCCCTGTGGGCGGGCGTGTGGTTCAGCGTGGCCTCGGGCGCGGTTTTGGCGCTGCTGGCCGGGTTGAGCGGGCCGCTCTTCGCCCTGGCCGGACACCCGGCGACCGTGCAGGGCCTGGAGACCGAATACTTCCGCATCCTGACCCTGGGCGGCGGCTTTGTGGTGCTGGCCACCGCGCTCTCGGGCTACTTCTCCGGCCTGGGGCGCACGGTTCCGGTCATGCTTGTGAACCTGACCGGCGCGACGGTGAACATCCCGCTGGACTACGCGCTCATCTTCGGCCGGCTGGGCGCGCCGGAGCTGGGCATCACCGGCGCGGCCTGGGCCACGGTGGCGGGCGGAGCGTTCTCCTGCCTGCTCTTTGGCCTGCTTTTGCTCTCCCCCGAGGCGGAGAAACGCCACAACGTGCGCAGCGCCTGGCGGCCCGAGCGCGACATGCTCTCCCGGCTGTTCGGCATAGGCCTGCCGGCGGGTGCGCAGTTCTTTCTGGACATCATGGCCATGACGGGCTTTTCACTGCTGGTGGGGCGCATGGGGCTGATGGCGCTCTCGGCCACGAACATCGCCTTCTCCATCAACGGCCTCACGTATTTGCCGCTCATCGGGCTGTCCATCGCGGTCAGCATCCTTACGGGCCGCAGCCAGGGCCAGGGCCAGCCGGACCGCGCGCGCCGCGCCGCAGGCAACACGCTGCTGCTCTCGCTTGCGTGGATGGGCGGCATAAGTCTGATTTTCCTGTTCGCGCCAGGGCCGCTCATCGACCTGTTCCAACCGTCCGGGCTGTCCGGGCCGGCCGGCTCGGCCGAGAGCGCCGCCTTCGTCGACATACGGGCCATAAGCGTGGTGCTTTTGCGCTACGTGGCGCTGTACAGCATCGTCGACGCCGTGTCGCTGACCTATTTCGGCGCGCTCAAAGGCGCGGGCGACACAAAATATCTCATGCTGGTCATCCTCTTCGCCGGGGTGGGCGTGCTCGTAGCGCCCACGTGGCTCATGGTGAGCCTGGGCGTGGGCGGCATCCACGGGCCGTGGCTGGCGCTTTCGGCCTACATCTGCGTGCTGGCGGCCAGCTTCGCCCTGCGCTTCCGCCACGGAGCATGGGCCAACCGACGGGTCATCGAGGCGGGCGCGGCCCCGCGCGCAACGCGCACCGGCGGCGACGGCGCCTGATTCCCCCCTCTCCCGCGACGCCGCAGCTGGCGCGGAATGTGCATAGGCGCAAGCAGTCTTGCGGCGCTCCAGGCGATGCCTGCCCGCCGCACCCGCGCGACACGGCCTCGCCCGCATGGCGGACACCCCGCCGCGTCCGCGCCCCGGCAACGCGCAACACGGCGGTATTCCCATGCTCTACGCCCAAAACATGAAGACCATGAACAGCGTCGCCCGGCAGGTGTACATGCGCAACCACATCGGCGCGCTGGACACGTTCCCCGAGGAAATCATCCTGCTGCCGACCATGCGCTGCAACTACAACTGCGTCACGTGCGGCCAGAACCACGCCGACGAGCGCGAATATCCGCAAAGCTTCATGGAGGAGCTCAAGGGCATCCTGCCCTTCGCCAAGTTCGTCAACATCACCGGCGGCGAGCCTCTGCTCTACAAGCACTTCGACGAGCTCATCTCGGTCATCTCCGCCGGCCACTGCGACTACTGGCTGGTCACCAACGCCTCGCTGCTCACCGAGCGCTGGCGCGCCAAACTTTTGGACAGCCCCCTGCGCACCATCAAATTCAGCATCGACGGCGGCAGCCCGCAGGCTTATGCGCGCGTACGGCCCGTGGGCAACTTCTTCAAGGTGCTCAAAAACATAGCCGAATTCATGCGCGATAAATACGCGCGCGGCCGGCTGGACATCCACACCCAGTTCAATTTCGTGGCACTCAAGGACAACATCGACTCGCTGCCCAAACTCGTGGCCATCGCGGGCGATCTCGGCATCCATCAGGTGAACGTCATTTACTGCGTGTGCGATTCGGAATACCTTGCCGAGCGTTCGCTTTTTTTCAACCAGGAGCTCAGCGACGAGAAAATGCTGCTGGCGCGGGAGATCGGCCTGGCGCGCGGGGTGGATGTGGCCCTGCCGAAGCTGTTCTCCGCCCAGGCTCCGGAGGCGGAAAGCTGGCTGAACGCCAGGACCTGCGACTTTCCGTTCAAGTTCATGGCCGTTGAGCTGGACGGCAAAATCGGCACCTGCTGCGGCACGTCCATACGCCGGGGCAACATCTTCCGCGACGGCTTCGCCGCCACCTGGAACGATCCCTTCTGGGTGCGCCTGCGCGAAACAGTGAACACGCCCGACGAGCTGGAGATGTGCCGCAACTGCACTCTGTGCAAGCAGGCGCCCGGCCTTGCGGCCAGCCATATTCCAAACGCGGACCTGGCCCGGCGCGCCGCCCTGCGCGTGGCCGTGTAGCCCGGGCATGCCGGCGGAGCTTTGGGCATGTGGGCTAGCGTTTTAGGCGGCCGCCGTTGCCCGGCCCTGTCCGTCCCCTATTTGCCCTGTTCGTCTCATAGTTGAAGGAGCGGCGATGAACGACGACTATTTCCGCATTATGGCCGAGGGCCTGCACGGCGAGCTGGCGCGCCTTTCCCCGCAGGAGGCGCGCGTCCATTTCGAGAACTACCGGCACTGCTTCCTGCTCGACCGCTCGCTCACCGTCTGCTACCTCAACCGCTTTCTCGCCGCCTTCAACACCGAGCACGCGCAGGACGCGCGCGCGCCGCTCGAATATCTGCTCGACAAATGCCTCCAGTTCACCCCCTTCGACATCGCCAACATGCGCACCCCCGCCGTAATGGCCGACCCCGAGGCCCGGCGGAAGGTGGAGATTCTGGACCAGACCAACGCCGAGCCCGAGACCTTCAACATGATCGCCGGGCTGGAGCTCACCCGCGAGGCGGCCGACGTTTCGCAGTTCCTGCGGCGGCTGCTGGCGGCCTACCCCGGCTACGCCCTGGCCGCCGGGCTGCTCCTCGCGGCCGATTTCATCCTGGGACGCGCGCCGGACTGGCTGGACGGCTTCCAATGCCCCAAGCTCCTGCAACACGACTTCAACGGCATGCTGTTCCGCCACTATGCGACCATGGGCCACACGGAGCAGGCCGCGCGCCTGTGGGAGCTGCTGCCCGCCGCCGCCCAGCGGGAGGTAAACCTGAACTTCGCCGCCGAGCTGGCGCGCACCCTGGGCGACACAAACACGGCCAGGGCCTGCTACGAACGCTCCCTTGCGCTGG
>MNUQ01000117.1:0-1806 GCA_001871085.1 Desulfovibrionaceae bacterium CG1_02_65_16 | reverse complement strand
GGCTCATGGAGCTGACAAGCCCCAGCCGCAAGAACAGCGCGCTTCCGGCGCAAAAGAAAGTGGCCATCTATTTGTATTCGTACAACAAGGCCCAAACGCTCCGGGCCACGTTGCAAAGCCTCGCCGCCTCGAACATCGGCGCGGCCTCCGTCACCGTGCTTTTAAACGGCTGCACCGACGACAGCTTGGCCGTGGCCGAGCAGGCCCGGGCGCTGTTCCCGGCCAACGCCTACACGGTCATCCCCCTGCACGTGAACATCGGCGCGCCCGCCGCCCGCAACTGGCTCATCAACCTGCCGGAAACCTGGCGCACCGACTACGTGGCCTTTCTCGACGACGACGTGGACGTGCCCACGGACTGGCTGGAATGGTACCTCACCGTGGCCGAGCGCGATCCCAAAATCGCCGTGGTGGGCGGCAAGGTGGTGTTCCCCGGCCGGCCGGCCAAGCTCCAATACCTGCTGCGCTACGTCAGCGTGGCCAAAAGCGACCTGCTCAAGCTGAACCTCGCCGCGCCGGACCATCAATACGACAACGGGACCTACGACTTCATCCGCGAGGCGCGCTCCGTCATGGGCTGCCTGCATCTGCTGCGCACCAGCGCGTTGCGCGAGATTCCGAACTTCGACATCCGCTTTTCGCCCAGCCAGGTGGACGACATCGACCACGACATGTGCCTGTGCCTTGCGGGCTGGAAGGTGATGTACTGCGGGCTCGTCACCTGCGTGCACCACCAGTCCTCGGGGCTGGGGCTCAAGTCCGACCCTGCGGAATACGCGCGCACGGGCAACGGCATCGGCAACGACATCAAATTGTTCTACAAGCATTTCGGCAACATCGAGCGTCTGCGCCAGCTCGACAACCTGAGCCTGCTGCCCTGGGCCAACGCCGCCGCGCAGACCGCGCGGCCTTGACAGCGCCGCCGCCGCGCCCGCACAGTGCCTTCCGGAGACTATCCAATGCCCCAGCCGACCTTCCGCGCCGTCATCGACGACATCCCCGCCACGACGGGGCAGCTCGTGGTCTGCCTGGGCCGGCCGGCGGCCATGCCCGCCCTTTCGGCCGAGCGTCTGCTCGTCTTCGACCGCGTGGACGCGCGCGCCCTGGGGCAGATATCCAGACTGGACCCACGGCGCATGGCGCGCGGGCTCGTCATCGTAACCACCCGCGCCGAGCACACCCGCGACCCCAAGGCCGCGCTGCAGGCGCAAAAGCTGCTGGCCCTGCTGTTCGTCAAATTCGTGGAAATGCCCGCGCAGAGCACCCGCGTCCCCGATCCCCTGGGGCTGCGGGGGCAGAACGCCCCGCCGGAGTACCTGCACCTGCTCAACCGCTGGCGCAACACGCCCCTGCACCTGCGCCATCCGCTGGTGGACAAGCTGGCGGCGGAGAACATTGGCCTGCCCTGCCTGCTGCTGCTGCCCGGGCCGTCGCTGGCGCTCATCAAGGACCATTTGCCGGAGCTGGCCCGCCGCTGCCTGCTGGTGACCATATCCCGCGCGCTGCCCTTTCTGCGCGCCCGGGGCGTGGAGCCCGACGTGCTGGTGCAGCTGGACACTGTGCCCATGCAGGAGCACTTCCACCACCCGGACGAGCGCTTTCCCCACGCCGCGCTGTTGAGCCTGTCCATCGCGCCGGTGCACAATTTCGCCCCGCGCTTCCGGCGCACGTTCTTCATCGACAGCTTCGACCTCTCCCTGCTGCCCAACCCCGCGCGCCTGCGCGAGTCGTGGACAAGCTCGCTGCTGGCCTGCCTGGGGGCCCTGGAGGCGCTGGCCGCGCCCCGGGCGTTGCTGTGCGGGGCGG
>MNUQ01000071.1 GCA_001871085.1 Desulfovibrionaceae bacterium CG1_02_65_16 | reverse complement strand
AGGTTGGTCTGGTCGGCAATGTCGCTGATGACGTTCATGACCTGGCCGATGCCCTCGGCCTGCTTGCCCAGCACGCCCATGTCCTCTTTGATGTCCTGGGACATCTTCAGCATGGTGTTGATGCCCTCCACCACCTGGGCCACGATCTTTTCGCCGTCGGCCGCCTTGGTGCGGGCGCTGGCGGAGGAATCGGCCGCCTGGGAGGCGTTCTTGGCCACCTCCAGCACGGTGGCGTTCATCTCCTCCATGGCCGTGGCGGTTTCGCCCACGCGCTGGCTCTGCACCTCGGTGCCGCGGCTGGACTGCTCGATCTGGGCGGAGAGCTCCTCGCTGGCGCTCGACAACACCTCAACAACCTTCTCCAATTGCGTGGCGGCGTGCATCATGCCCTCGGCCTTGGCGCGCTCGGCCTTGGTCTTGGCCTCGTTGGCCTCAGCTGTGGCTATGTCGGCCAAGCGGGCCTGCTCGGCCGCCTCGGCGGTTTTCTGGTTGGCTTCGGCTATTTTGCTCTTCATGGTGGCGACCATGCCTTGCAGCACGTGGTACACGCCGCCTTCCTTCTTTTGCGGGCGGAAGGCCACGTCAAGGTCGCCCCCGGCGATTTTGCTGGAAATATCGTACAGGTAGCCGGGGTCTTCGCCCAGTTGGGCCAAAACGCTGCGGATGAGCATGATGGCTACGCCCACGCCAATGACCAGGGCCAGCAGCATGATCGTCAGGTTGAGCATTTTGCCGCGCTCAAAAACCGCCTGGGCCGCCTTGGCTTCTGTCTCGCCGCCCTTGGTGTTGAGGTCGATGAGCTTGGCGAGGTCATCCATGGCCGGTCCAAACACCTTGAGCGCTTGGTCGTTCAATTCATTGGCGTGGGCTTTGTCGCCTTTCTCCATGGCGTCCATCATTTGCCGCGAGAGACCCCAGTAGGCGGTCCACTGGCTGACGAAGTCGTCGTAGATGGCGCGCTCTTCCGGCGAGGAGATGAGCGTCTCGTAAGAGCTTCTGGCCTTTTCGAATTCCGCTGCGGCGGTCTCGATGCCCTGCGCGGCCTCTTTGCGCAGCGCCGGGTCCTCGACCCCGAGGTAGTGCAGCTGGTTGCGGCGCACAGCCTGGGCGTGGTGGTCGACCTTGCCGATGTCGCGGATGCTTGGCAGCCAGTTGGCCGAAAGCTGGACAACGTTGTTGTTCAGCGATCCGAGGGCCGTCAGGGCAACGCCGCCGCTGATGAGCATCAGGACGAGCAGAGCGCCAAAGCCAAGGCTGAGCTTCAGGGAAAGCTTGAGTGAAGAGAACATCGTGGCGGCCTCCAGATTACTCTATGGGGAAAAGGTAAAAAATACGTACAGGAACCCAGGAGGGGCGTCAATCCAAGTTATAATAGGTTCTTTCGGCGTGTTGCGGGAAAAACAACAGGCCGCCGCCCTCAAACAATTGCATTTGTGCTTCCGCTGCGGGCAAAGCCGCGGCAGAAAGCCATGCGTTGTGCATGCAACGCCTCGTCCGCGCGGCTTTTTGAAGAGTTGGAGGCGTCCTGACCGCCAAATCCTGGCGACCATGGCGGCGGCTAGCCCAGGGTTTCGCGCTCGCGGAAGCCGATGAGGTAGAGGATGGCGTCGAGCCCGAGGGTGGAGATGCTTTGCCGCGCCCCGGCCTTGACCTTGGGCTTGGCGTGGAAGGCGATGCCCAGGCCGGCCAGGCCAAGCATGGGCAGATCGTTGGCGCCGTCGCCCACGGCGGCCACCTGCTGCAGGCTGATGCCTTCGCGCTCGGCCAGGCGGCGCAACAGCTCGGCCTTGCGCGCGCCGTCGACAATGGGGCCCACCACGCGCCCGGTGAGTTGGCCGTTTTTGACCTCCAGCTTGTTGGCGTATACGTAGTCGATGCCGAGCAGTTGCTTGAGGCGCTCGCCAAAGTATGTGAACCCGCCGGAAATAATGGCGATTTTGAAGCCCAGGCGTTTGAGGTTGCTGATGAGCCGCTGGGCGCCCTCGGTCAGCGGCAGGTTGTCGGCCACGTCCTCCAGCACGGCCGCGTCCAGACCTTTGAGAAGCGCCAGCCGCCGGCGCAGGCTTTCCTTGAAGTCGTACTCGCCGCGCATGGCCCCGGCGGTGATGGCGCTTACCTGTTCGCCCACGCCGCAGCGTTTGGCCAGCTCGTCGATGACCTCCACCTGGATGAGGGTGGAGTCCATGTCGAAGGCCACCAGTCGGCGGTTGCGGCGGAAGACGTTGTCTTCCTGGAGGGCCACGTCTACGCCCATCTCTGTGGCCATCTCCATGAATTCCTTGCGGATGGCGGTCCAGTCCGTGGCGACGCCGCGCACGGAGAACTCCACGCAGGCCGGGCGGACCTGGCCCGGGCTTGCGAGCGAAACGCGTCCGGAAAGGCGGTTGATGGTGTCGATGTTCAGCCCGTGGGCGGTCAGCGCGCCGGTGAGCCGGGAAATGTGCGCGGCCTCCAGCCGGCGGGCCAGCAGGGTGACGATGTGCCGGGGCCGGCCCTGCACGGAGACCCAGTTCTCGTATTGCTCCGAGCCGATGGGCGTAAGCTTGAGGGTGATGCCGAGCTCATGGGCCTTGAACAGCAGGTCCTTCAGCACCGGGGTCGCCTGGCCGTCTTCCGGCAGGGCCACCAGCAAGCCCAGGGTGAGGTGGTCGTGGATGACCACCTGGCCGATGTCCAGAATATCCACGCCGCTGGAGGCGAGCACGCCGGTCAACATTGAGGTGATGCCCGGCCGGTCTTCGCCGGTGGCGTGGATGAGAATGATTTCGCGCATGCTCTCGGCCCCTTTGGGAAAGTGGGCGCATCCTCGCACAATTCGGCAAACGCCTCAAGGGCAGGTCTTCGGCACGCGTAGAATTGTCTGTTGACTAATAATAGTCATGCAGCTATTATTCCGCATCACAACCACAGCGGGCCATGCGCCCAGGAGGGGACCATGCGGAACAATGGTGATGTGCGGTGCGGCGATTGCGAACATTACTCGGATGACGGCTGCGAAGAAGCCGCCGAGGTGCTGGCGCTGGAAGGCTGGCCCAGAGCCTGCGTTTGCCCGGACGACTCGGCCGACGCCTCGCGTTGCCCGGAATTCGCCCTTTCCGGCGGCTGCCTGCTGGCGCAGGACGAGGAGCGCTCCGCGCGCGAGGCCGAGGCGCGCGTGGCGGCCATAAAGAACTTCATGTCGTGGTGAGACAGGGAGCGTCGCGTGGGCAGGGGGAGCCGGCGTGGCGCGGCTCCTCAGGGATTTGTCACTCGGCAATATTCGGACGGAAGCGGATATGCGCACAGACTCCGCCGGGCTGGCTTGTCAGCGACAGCTTGCCACCCAGCTGTGTGCACACCAGCCCGAACATGAGCTTGAGCCCCAGGCTGTTGGCATGCTCCGGCGAAAATCCTGGCGGCAGTCCGGGCCCCTGGTCGCGCACCTCGATGCGCACATCGCCGTCCTCGTCGCGCCAGGCGCGCAGGCGCACCCGCCCGGCCTCGCCCTCCTTGCGCCCGTGCTTGAAGGCGTTGGCCAGAATCTCGTTGAGCGCCAGGCCCAGGGGCGCGGCCTGGTCCAGGCCAAGGGCCAGCCCGTCCAGAAGCACGGAGACGGAGAGCTCCATGTTGCCGGAGTATATCTCCCGCAGCTGGCGGAACAGGGCGCGCACATAGCGCTCCAGGTCAACGCCCTGGCCGGTTTCGGCCTGGGCCGCGCCCTCGCCGTGCAGTTGGGCGTGCACCAGGCTTATGGCCAGCACCTTGGCGCGCACCTCCTCCATGCTGCGGCGGGCGTCCGGGTCCGGCAGCCTGCGGCCGGCCATGTCGAGCAGGGATGAGACCACTTGCAAGTTGTTTTTCACCCGGTGGTGCACCTCGCGCAGGAGCGCCTCCTTTTCCCGCAGGGAGGCCTGGATGCGGACTTGGTCGCGCCGGCCGCGCACAATGCGCCACATGCCGTCCAGAAGCAGCGAAACATGCAGCCCGTCGTCCGGGGTGTAGTCGCAGGGTTTGCCCGTGAGCCCGAGCACCGCCGCGGTCCGGTCGTCGTCGAGCGCGGGCGCCCCGAGGAAACGCTCCACCAGCGGATGTCCTGGCGGCAGCCGCCCAGCCAGGGACCGCGCGTCATTCATGATCAGCGGCGCGGCCCGGGCGCATACCTGGGCCCAAGGGCTGCCGTCGTCCACGCGGAAGCTGGGCGGCGCGTCGTCCGCGCCATGGTGGTTCGCGCCGCCGACGGAGGCCATGAAGGTGAGCCTGTCGCCAGGGGCGGTTACGAAAAACAGCATGCCGGCGGTGCTGCCCGTTAGGCGCAGCGCCTCGCGCAGGGTGAATTCGGCCGTCTGCTCCTCCGTGGAGGAGGCGAACCGGGAGAGTTCGTAGAGCGCCTCGAAGCGGGCCTGATTGTTGCGCAGCTCCCGCTCCATGAGCCGGTGTTCGGAGAGGTCCTCCGCCGTGCACACCAGCCCTTCAAAGCCGCCGCTCTCGTCCAGAATGGGCGAGGAGTTGAGGCGCACCGGCAAAAGCGTGCCGTTCTTGCGCCGCAGCTCGCAATCCGCCGAAGCAGCCAGCCCAAGCCGGTGCTCCCGCATGCGCTCCAGGGCCTGCTGGAGGTGCTGGGGGGCCAGCACGTCGGTTGGGCTCAGGGCCAGCAGCTCCGGCACGCTGTAGCCCAGCATGGCGGCCAGCCGCTCGTTGGCGAAGATGCCGCGCTGGTCGCGGTCCATGGCCCATACGCCCTCGTGCATGGATTCAAGCAGCTTGCGCGCCATGCGCTCGTTTTTGCGCAGGGAGTCCTCCGCGCGCAGGCGGGTAACGGCCAGGGCGAAGAGCGAGGCCACGCGCTCCAGCAGCTGCCGGGCCTCGGCGGCGTGCTCTGGCGGCACGCCCCATGCGATGAGCCGGCCCACCTCCTCCCCGGCGTGCAGCACGGCCAGGGAGAGGGCGCCCGGCTCCGCGCATGGGGGCGGACCCTCCGGGGTGCGCAGGAGGCCGGTGTCCGGGTCCCTGTGCGCGGCCACAACCCGGCGCGCGCCGGTCACCGCCTCGGCGCAGGCGCTCGCCAACGCCTGCGACTGCGCCAGATCCTCGCACTCCAGCAACGACTTGGCCAGCCGGCTCAACAGCGTTTCCACACGCTCCATGTGCCGGTTCAGGCGGGCGTCGCGCGCGGTGCCGCAATAGCCGCTGATGCGCCCCTGCGCATTGAAGGTGGGGCGCGCCAGCACCTCCACGGGCACAAGGCCGCCGTTGGCGTCAAAAAGCTCCAGCCCAAGCCAGCTGGGCTCGGCGTCGGCCTCTGGCTTGTCCTGTCCCCGCCAGTGGGCCAGCGCCTGATCGATGCCGGCCAGGGACTCGTGGGAGAACATCTCCGGCAGGGAGCGCGCCATCAGGCGCTCCACGGGCAGGCCGAGCAGCGCCTCGGCCGAGTGGCTCATGTAGGTCCAGCGCAAATTCTCGTCCATGGCCCAAATGACATCCACAAGATTTTCTGAGAGCAGCCGGAGCCGTTGGTCGCTTTCACGCAGGGCGTCCTCCAGGCCGCGTCGCTCGGTGACGTCGAAGAGCACGAATTGCGCCACGGCGGGCCGGCCCTCGGCGTTGCGGATGATGGTCCCGCGCTGATTGACCCAGCGCTGCTGGCCGCTTGTGTGCTGCACCGCGTATTCATACTCCGGCCGAAGGAACCCTTGCGCGAGCTCCTGCGCCCAGCGCGAGATGATGCCGCGCCATTCGGGGGAGATGACCTCCAGAAAGGGCGTCGGATTGGCGTAGAAATCCGCGGCCGGGCGGCCGGTGATGCGCTCGATGCCCGGGCTCACGTACTCCATGACGCGGCTTTGCAGGTTCAGGCGCAGCACCACCTGCTCGCTCCAGCCTTCGTCCAGGGCGCGGCGGCGGCTTTCGGGCAGGGGCTGCGGGTCGTCTGGCGGGGGAGCTGGCAGCCATTGGGCCACGCCAACCACGCGCCAGCCGCCGGCCATGGAAAGCAGGATCTGCCGCTGGCGCATCCAGCGCAGCTGGCCGTGTCGGTCGATGATTTGGAAGGAATACTCGGCCGCCACATCGCCCCTGGCCATGTCCTCCATCCTGGCGCGCATCTGCTCGCGCCAGTCCGGGGCGACGCAGCGCAGGGCCGTTGCCGCGTTCGCGTAGAAATCGCGCGGGGAAAAGCCGAAGAGCGCCTCAACCGAGGGGCTGATGAATTCGTAACATCCCTCGGGAAAACGCAGGGAAAAGAGGATGCCGTCAGCTTCGGCCATCTGGGCGCACAAGCGCGCGCCAAGCCGGGAGCCCCCGCCGGTTCTTCCGGCGCGTGGGTTGCGCCGTCGCGTTCGTCGTGATAATGGGGTGCCCATGCGCCTTCCTGGGGGCATTTTTGCCCTGGCATTGGCTACCGCACTTTGGAGCGGAATGCACCCCTGGCGGAAATGCGCAAAGGGTTTAATAAAAACCTTGACAGACAACTGCCCCGTAGATAGAAAGACGTTCCTTCGGGCCGTTAACTCAGTTGGTAGAGTATATCACTTTTAATGATAGAGTCGAAGGTTCGAGTCCTTCACGGCCCACCAAAGCAAAGTCCGTCCCCATCGTCTAGTGGCCTAGGACACTGGCCTCTCACGCCGGCAACAGGGGTTCGAACCCCCTTGGGGACGCCAGCAATCACAGGCGGTTAGGAGAAATCCTGACCGCCTTTTCCGTTTGCGTCCACCCCAGCATGTCGTCCCGTTTCCCTTCCCCCGATGGATCGCGCGGGTGGAACCGCTTTGCCCGCACAACGCGGCTTCATTGAGCGTGCCGCGGGTCGAGGGGAAAGGGAGCGAAACCTTTGGGCGGGGGCGTCCCGGATGTTCCGCTGGGGCAGCGGTTCATGGTCCCGCGTGGTCTCGTGGGCGCAGGGCGTGGCCTTTTCGGGCAAGCGCGCGGTGGCCTTGCCTGGCTTCATCGGGCCTCGCAGCGCCCCCGGGCCGGGGCCGAGGGAACGCCGGGCAAAAACGGCCGCGCTGGCTTCGGATCCCAGCCCCACCACATGCAACCTGGCCCATTGCACGTCATCGCCGAGGTGGCGAGGATTTGCAGCCCTTTCTTGTCCTTGCACCCGTTACTTCCCGCTCTCATGATCTCGGCGAGGATCGGCGCCAATTTCAATGGGCAAATCCTTTTTCGCGCTTCCTCAATGGTCAGGTAGGGTCTCATCTCCGCGCTCCTTTCCGTTTGCACTCTCGCGCGTTCTGCACGGCCCCAGCGAGGACGGCGGGAGACGTGGAGACGTTCCTATCGCCCGGCAGTCATCAGCGGTGGACTCCTTGCGGCATCCAAACAGGCACCGAGGTCTTTGGTGGTTAAGACGGCGTTCGATGCCAAAAAAGACATTCCTGGGGGGCAAGACGAAGAGGGAAAATGAAATTTCACGGAAAAACAGAATGTTGAGGAAGAAAATTGCGCCAGGTTGTGTGATTTCTCCGGGGATTGGAGCGGGGCGCTTTGGGGCTTGCGGCGGGCCCCCCCCCTTGACGGACGGCGAGCGTCAACAGGTGAAGAGCTTCAGTCCGATTTTCCCGCTTTCCCGCAAACGTGGCGAGGCTTTCGACACGGGGAGCCATGATGAAGGCGGGTCGCAAGGAACGACGAAACTCTCCGGTGGCTGTGGCGTCGATTGCTTTTTGCCAGAACATCCTGCGGGAAAAGCGTTTCCTTGGTCCGGCGCGGTCTCGCGAGGGGGAAGCTCAGTCTGTGTCTTTTCCCCTGATGGGCTTGCTTTCGCTCAGCCGGCACACCAGCCGCGCCACAAGGGGGCCGGTCAGCACCACGGTGAACAGCCGCAGCGATTGCAGCGCGAGCACGAAGGGCACATTGCAGCCGCTGCCCACGGCGATGATGGCCATGGAGTCCAGCCCGCCGGGACTTGTGGCCAGATACGCGCTCAGCGGGTCCACGTGCATCCATTTGACCAGCAGCCAGGCGATGCTTGAGCACAGCAGCATGAGCGAGAGAATGCCGCAGAGAATGCGCGGAGCCGCGCGCAGGGCGTGGCGCACGGTCTGCGGGGTGAAGCGCAGCCCGATGAACCAGCCGAGCAGCGCGTATGCGCTGAAGAGCAGCCAGGGCGGCAGCACGATGTCGATGAGTCCCGCCGCGTGCAGGGCCGCCCCGCCGAGCATGGGCACGACGAGCGACCCGGCCGGAAGGCGGGAGACCCGTCCCAGAACCACGCCGGCGGCGATGAGCCCCAGAGTCTGCGCCAGGGCCAGCGGTGGCGCGGCCACTCCCGCCGCCAGACCCGGCGGCAGGGCCGCCACCGCGTGCCCGCCGAGAAGCAGGCGCGACACGCCCGCCGCCGAGCTCACCACCACCAGCAGGCGCATGTACTGCATAAATGCCACCATGCGCATGTCCGCGCCAAAGGCCTCGGCCATGGCGGTCATTGCCGCCGCGCCTCCCGGGGAGGTGCCCCAGGCCGCGGTGGTGCCGGGCAGCCCGCCGTAACGCATGAGCCCGAAGCCCACGAGTCCGCCGAAAGTGACGACCAGCGCCACGGCGGTGAGCATGGCCGGCCAGTTCTGGATCAGAGTGGCCAGGGTGGAGGCGGTTATGGTGACGGCCACCATGCTGCCCACCACGGACTGCGCCGCGGCGAAGGTCCAGCGCGGCATGACCAGATCGGCCCCGCTCACGGCGAAGACCAGGCCGGTGAGCATGGGGCCCAGGAACATGGCCGCGGGAATGTTCGCGCGCTCAAGTCCGTAGGCCAGTGAAAACGAGATGACGGCGAGCGCCGCCCAGAGTCCGGCGCGGCGCGCCCGCCAGGCATTGGTGTGGGGCAAGGGGAAGGCTCCTCGCCGCGGTGGCGGCGGTCTTGCTGTAGTCCGAGCATCGGTCCTTGGCAATGCCGGCGGCGGCCGGGGCTTCGGCCACGGTCCACGGCGGCGTCAGGGGGGGCAGCAGCGCCATGCCCCCACGTGTTCGCGTTCGTGGGATTGAAGGCAGCCGGCCGGCAGAGGACCTGCGCAGTTGTCTCGCCAGATCCCGGCTTCAGCAGCCGTGGCAGGTCAATAGTATATTGGGACGTTATGGCCCTCTCCGAAGGCACGTGATGCACAGGACCATCTTTGATTGTTTTGACCAGCATGTACCCTGGTACAGCTCGAAATGTCTTTTGAACTCTTCGAAATGGGCGAGGGGAAGCCCCATGATGGCCCCTTCCTGGCTCGCGCTTTTTGCGCAACAGAGAATGGTGGCACATCGCGTGGGGGGAGTTTCAAGTTTGCGCGGAGGGCTGATAAAGCAGTCTGATGTTGACGCATACCGTGGAACGGATCTATATTTAAAAATAAAAGTGACTGAGCCGTTGAACACTGACGTTGGGTGAACACGGCCTGAAACGTGAGGGTTGCAGAATGCAAAAAATAGCCGCCTACCTCCTGGAGCGCCGTGACGACATGGAGTGGCCCGAAGCTCGGGCTACAGAAGCCAACCGCCTCAAGACTCAAGTTGAGAGCTGGCTACGCTCGAAGGGAGCGTCAAGCATCGGCTCGACTGGCTCTTATCAACCCCCAGATGGAAGTGCGGGCACCTTCAAAATCCAAGAGGCTGCTGACGGCGAGCGAACGCTGTGGGCGCTCGACCTTCAGGAAGATACGACAGGAGGCCGGCGCTTCTTGGCCAGTCTTTCTATCATCGCAGGTAGGGACACGGTCTCGGTCTACATCACTCTCGAGACCGGTTGGATGACAACCCAGGTCATGCCAGTGTCTCTTGACCCGCGTTGCCCGAAGATCGTTCGCGACCTGATACGGTTGCCTGGCCGTTGGTTTCACGGCGCGTCGTTGCTTAACGAAGCCAAGTCCATAACGGGCTTTGATGCGGGCGAAACACTTGTTCACGAAATTCAATATGCGGATCGGTCAGTACCGATCCTCGCCATCAGCAACAGATATGGCGAACTCGCCTTGCCTGATCTCGACCGGACACTCGGGCATGACTTGGTTGGCCTCGCGAATGTTTGCATACTGGATGAGGATGCGTCCTGGGCATTGACGGACGCACTTGGGCGCGATTGGTGCTGTTACCACGGGGCAGTCCGGCTGTACTGGCCTCGTTTCGCCTTGAGCCAGGATCGTTTCCAACATCCGTTGTGGACGGCCGAGCGATTGCGCTCGAGAGAAGGGGACCTCGAAGAGACGCGGGAGCTATTCCGGCGACAACTTCGTGGTCTTCTCTTTCGCGCATCTGCGCTTAGCGTTACCAGACCGCGCGAAATCGACGAAATTCGCGATGCGCATAATCGCCGTGGATTCACTGAGCTTCGTCAACAAGCGACGTCTTTGGCAGCGTTTGAAGCGCTTGCAGACAGCTATGCAACAGAAAACGATCAGCTATGTCAGGAGCTGACGCTAGCACGGGGTCAAATCGAGGGTCTCCAGGAACAAGTCAGGACATTGGAAGGCGACAAACTCGCGCTCAGGGCTCACCTCACCGCAAAGGGTTCCGCCGAGGATGTCAAGGCCGAGGGAGAAATCGCACCTGGTGGAGACGAGTGCGAGGTCGAGTCCACAGAACCGACGTCGGGAGAGACGCGATTTTACAAGAAAGTCCATGCCGCGCCAACGCATGACATAATGGAGCATGTGAATGATTGTGGCCACAATCGGTGGCAACCATCAAGCAAGGGCGACAAGGCAAGGAAGGGTATCGCGAAGCTGGAGGGGCGTTCCGACTGGCAGAGCCTTCACCACTGCGGAACATGCACCGGCGGCGGCATGTGGAAAGTGCGGTGGTGACAATCAATGTAGTGAGAAGCCTGATAACCGGTTGCTACAGTCCGTGCCTCATTGCCGCCGCCGTGCTTTGGACATAGATGCCACTGGACACAGCATAGACACAGTTCCAAGTGCCTTTGATGTTTCTGATGCTCCAGATGCACGTGTCTATCAATGAGATGGTGGGGTGACATAGCGGAGGCACCGGTCGCTCACGCCGGCGTAAGGGGCTATCCCCCTTGGAAACGCAGCAGATTTCGGGGCGGCCGAAAGGTGTTCCCTCTGAGCCTGCCCCCCCCTCCCTCCTCCCTTCGCCCTAGGCCAGGGGGAACACAAGACTGAACCGCGCGCCGCCCTCGGCCCGGTTTTCCGCATGTATGCGGCCCGCCATTTGTTGCGCCAGGCTGGACACAAGGGTCATGCCCAGCGTGGGCGAGGCCAAAAAGTCGAAATCCGGCGACAGGCCGGGACCGTCGTCCTCCACCACAAGCTGCAGGCTGTCCGTGCCGTGGCGGCGCAGCGCGACCGTGAGCGCCCCAGCGGCCCCGTCAGGGCGCGCGGTGCTGAAGGCGTGCTTCACCGCGTTCATCACTAGCTCGTTGAGCACCAGACCGAAGGGCACTGAGCGCGTCACCGGCAGGCGCGTCTCATCCAGGTCGTAGCTGGCGCGCACGGGAATGGCCGCGCTGGAGAGCACCCGCTCCACCAGCCGGGGCACATACTCGCGCATGCCAACGCTGGAGAGGTCCGCCGCGCCATAAAGCTCCTCGTGCACCAGGGCCATGGCCTGAATGCGTTTTTGGCTTTCAATGAACAGCTCCCGGTCGGCGGGGTCGGCCACATACTCCGTTTGCAAAAACAGCAGGCTGCTGATGATCTGCATGTTGTTCTTGACCCGGTGGTGGATCTCCTTGAGCAGGATCTCCTTTTCCGTGAGCGAGCGGCGGATGGCCTCCGTGGCTTGTTTGCGCTCGGTCACATCCATGCCGTAGAGGTTCAGGTAGCCGTCGGAGACGATGGGCCGGGCCAGAAAGGCATAGGTGCGGCCGCCGTATTCCACCTCAAACGAAAGCGTCTCGCCGGTGGAATAGGCCTCGCGGAGCAGCTCCGCGTAGAAGGTTGGCAGCCGTTGGCCCAGGGCGCAGCCCAGATGCTCCAGAAAGCCGGCGCTGGCCGGGTTGGCTATGCTCACCACGCCCTCTGAGGTGACGCGCAGCACCGGGTAGGGGTTTTCCTCGGGGAAGCGTGCCTGGCTTTTGGCCTCGTGCTCGGCCAGCCAGGCCTTGGCGTAGGTCTGCTCCAGGTTTTCCTGCATGCGGTTCACCGCCAGGCAGAGGCTGTCCAGCTCGTCGCCGGCCCACTTCTTGCGCAGACTCAGCCTTGGCAGCCGCAGTCCTGGCTGCGTCGTGTCCAGCGAGAGGAAGTGTCGGGCCACATCCGCCAGATGCCGGGACACCATGGACCGCGTGAGCAGGAACATGGCGAAGCCGACCAGCAGCACCATGCCGGTGCTGAAGGAGATGGAGAGCAGGGCCGCGCGCAGGGCCTGCACGCGCAGCGGGGCGAGGTCCGTCTGCATCATCAGCTCGCCCAGGGGCAGCGTGCGGCCGTCCTGCCGGTGCGACAGCGTGGTCGTCCGGGTCAGCTCGCGGACGGTTTTGCGCTGGCCGCGCTCCACCAGCACATGCCCGTGCTCCAGCACCGCGGCGTAGCTGATGCCCGGCGCGGCGCGCATGCCCTCCAGCTGCAGGGCGATCTGCTCGGCATCGAAGTTCCACAAGCTGTTGGAGAGCGGGGCGGCCATGGTGCGCTCCATGTCGGCCATGAGTTCGTCGCCCTTGCTGACGGCGACGGAATATTCCCACCAGGCGCGCGCTCCGGCCAGCAGCACGATGAACAGCGCGCCGACGAGCAGAAGCCGCCGCAACAGCCGCAGACTGAGCGGCGAGGTGACGTCCAGGGGCGTCATGCAAGGCTCCCGGCGCACGCCCGGCGCGAGCGCCCCGCTGCTTGGCGCAGAAAGTGGACCTTGAGGGGAACCATGCTCCATAGATAGCCGGGAACAAGGCCTTTGGGCAAGGTGTTTCGGCGGGGTGGGCTTACTGTTGGCGGATGTCCTGAAAATGTTTCTGGCGCGGGCGGTCCCACAGTTCCTGGCGGCTTATGTGGCGCATGAACAGCTCCACGCTGTTGCCCCGGCCGAAGTGGAAGCAGGGCGGGCACTCGCCCATGTCCCAGCTGCGCCGGGTGGCCTCGAGGATGGCGGCGTGTTCGTCCGGCACGTTGAGGATGGAGTCGTGCAGAAAGCGTCCGCGCTGGCGCGAGCCCACGTTGATGGTGCGCACGCCGTAGATGGGGGCCTCGCGCACGCCGGCGCTGGAGTTGCCTATGATGAAGCGCGCGTTCTGCATGAGCCGCAAAAAGAACTCGAAGCGCATGGACGGGAACATGCGGAAGCGCGGGTTGCCGGCCAGGCTCTCGTAGGCCTTGCGGATGTGCTCGCTGCCGGCGTCGTTGTTGGGCGCAATGACCACGTAGTTCAGTTTGGAGTCCGCCAGCGCCCGGGCGAAACCCTGGGCCCGCGCGGCCTGCATCTCCGGCTCGGTGGTGACGGGGTGGTACAGGGCCACGGCGTAGTCGGGAAAGCGGATGTCGTAGCGTGCGCGTACGGCGTCCAGGTCGGGCAGGTCGGGCGAGAGCATGATGTCGATGTCCGGCGAGCCGATGACGAACACGGCGTCGGGCTGTTCGCCCATTTGGATGAGCCGGTTTCTCGCCTCGTCGTTGGCCACGAAGTGCAGATGCGCGAGTTTGGTCACGCTGTGGCGGATCATCTCGTCGATGGTGCCGCTGCGCTCGCCGCCCTCGATGTGGGCCACCAGGATGTTGCGGAAGGCCCCCACAATGGCCCCGGCGAGCGCCTCAAGCCGGTCGCCGTGCACCACGATCATGTCTGGCGGGTCCTGGGCAACGTGCCGGCTGAGCGCCTGCACGGTGTTGGCCAGCACCATGTCCATGTCCTCGCCGCCCATCTGGTTCATGGCCGTGAAGACGTTGGTGAAGCCTTCCTTCTCCACCTGCCGGTAGGTGTTGCCGTACTTGGCCAGCAAATGCATGCCGGTGACGAAGATGCGGCACTCGAAGCTTCCGCTCGCCTCCACCGCGCGCATGAGCGGCTTGAGTTTGCCGAAGTCCGCCCGGGTGCCGGTGAGGAAGAGGATGGTTTTTTCAGCCGGCATCGACCATGTCCCAGCCGAGCTGCGTGTCCGGGTCGATGTCGCGCGCGGCCGCTCGGCCCAGCAGTTTTTCGAAATGTTCGGCCAGAATTTCGCCCGTGCCCGGCCGCTTGACCCACAGATTGGCCTTGCTGAACGCCTCGCCCTTTTTGATGGGGGCGATGGTGACGCAGGAGGCGTAGGCGAAGTCGATGGTCACCTGTTCCTCCGGCAGCACGCCCTTGGATCCGCCCAGCGCCTGCTGGATGATGCGCGAGCCCTTGATGAGCTCCCCCAGCTCGGCCGGGTTCATGGAGAGCGAAACGTCCGGCCCGGGCCAGCTCTTGTCGGAGGTGTAGTGCCGCTCCAGCATGCTGGCCCCCAGCGCGGCCGCGCCCAGGCAGGGGTAAATGGTCAGCGTGTGGTCGGAGAGGCCCACCACCGCGTCGGGGAAGGTGGCCATGAGCTGCTGCATGGCGCCCAGCCGCACCTTGTCCGGCGGGGTGGGGTACATGCTGGTGGTGTGCATGAGCCCGAAGGGAACCTTGCGGGCGCGCAGAATCTCCACGCTTTTGGCAATGCTGTCCATGGCGTTCATGCCGGTGGAGAGAATGACCGGCTTGCCGAAGCCGGCGATGTGGTCCACCAGCGGGAAATTGTTGCACTCGCCGCTGCCGATTTTGTAGCCGCAAACGCCCATGCGCTCCAACCTGTCGGCCGCGGCGCGGGAAAAGGGCGTGGAGAGGTAGATCATGCCCAGGCTCTCGGTGAGCGCCTTGAGCCGGCGCTCCTCATCCTCGGTAAGCTGGCAGCGCTCCATTATTTCGTAGATGGAGACATCCGCGTTGCCGGGCACGACGGACTTCGCCTGCGGGCTCATCTCGTCCGCAACGACGTGGCACTGGAACTTCACGCACTCGCAGCCCACTGCCGCGGCGTCGCGCACCATGCGTTCGGCCTTGGCGTAGTCGCCCTCGTGGTTGATGCCGATTTCGGCGATGACGAGCGGGGGGAACTGCGGGCCGATGCGGCGTCCGGCCAAGGTTATCTCGGGCATTACGAAGCTCCTTTCGCGTAGGGATCAGCGTGCGCGGACGATAGTGAAAAGCCGCTGAAGAAGCAAGGCGGGGCTGGGGCGCGGGCCGTCGGGGGCCGCCAGCGTTCCGTCGGGGGGCCGTGGCTCCTGGAGAGCCTCTCATGCCGTCAGCTTCCAGCCGGCCGCGCGCCGGCCGCAATCCTTGCAGGCGGTTACGGAATCCGTTGTCTGATGCGGGGGAGAGGGGGGGATCGGGATGCGGCGAAAACGCGCCGGGGCTAGCCGCCAACCCTGACGACGCGCCGGGCGCCGATGAAGCGCTCGCGCCAGTAGGGCAGGTCCATGGAGTCCTCGCGCACACGGCCGCCGGAGCGGGGGCTGTGGATGAAGGTGTCGGGCCCGGTGGCGATGCCCACGTGCATGTTCTTGGGGTTGCCCCCCAGGCGGAAGAACACCAAATCGCCGGGGCGGATGTCGCGCCGGCCCACGGCTTGGCCCGTTTGGTATTGATCGGAGGAAATGCGGGGAATGCTCACGCCGATTTGTTTGAACGTCCACCAGGTGAGGCCCGAGCAGTCGAAGCCGGTCTGCGGGGATTCGCCGCCCCAGCGGTAGCGGACGCCGGTGAGCGAGCGCGCCGCCGCCACCACGGAGTTGCTGCCCTGGGCCGGAACCGGCGGCGGGAACTCTTGCGGAATGTGCACGGGCGCGCAAGCCCCCAGTGCGATGAGCAACAGGGCGGCCAACGGCAGGGCGGCCCGCGATATGGCGCGGCGGGCGTTCATGACGGTTACTTGACGATGCGCACGAGGTTTTGGACGGTGCGCACGCCGCTGGTTTCGTTCACATGCCGCACAACGGCGTCGGCCTCGCGCTGGCTGGCCACCAGCCCCAGAATGACGGCGTTGCACTGCACGGTCTTCACGTCCACCTGGGTGGACCAGATGTTCGAATCCTCAACCAGCGTGCTCTTGATCTTGGCGTAAAGCGCAAGATCCTCGGTGGTGCCGCAGGTGGGGTCGTCGCGCTTGGGGAAAGGCACGATGGTCACGCGGCGCACACCGCCCACCTCCATGGCCAGCTGCTTGGCGCGCATCTTCTGGGCGTCGCTTGCAAACTCGCCCACGATGTACACGGTGCCTAGGTACGAGTTGACGGACACGTCGCGCAGCAGCACGGACTCGTCGCTGATGAAGCGGGCGCGCACCGAGGATTCGATGCGGCCGTCGTCCACAAAGGTGCCGATGTCGCGCTGGTCCACGGCGGCCTTGTAAATGGTGCCGCAGCCTGTAAGGCTCGGCAATGCGGCGAGGCAGAAAAGAAGGGCGATGAGGCGGCGCATGGCCTTGAGCTCCTTGTTGTCGGCGTCGGAAAATGGACGGGGTTTGGGAAACACGCTGGAACATAGCAAGAACAGGGCCAGCGCGTCCAGCCAGGGCCCATTCGCGCCCTTTGGGACCCCCCCCCCGGGGCTCCTTTCCGGGCATCGGCTCTTGCTGATTCTTCGGGCTATGCGGCCAGTGTGGAGAACGGGGCGGGCCCTACTCGGCATCCTTTGCGGCGTTCGGGCCGTCCGGCGCCAGCTCCGCGCGCAGCGCCGCCGCAAGCCGCTTCGGCAAGGCGAAGGGGCCGGCCCAGTCCGGCGGGGAAAAAAACGCGCGTTCCGGCAGGCGCAGGCACAAGGCGTGCAGCAGCATGGGCACGCCGCGCACTTTGCGGCCGTACATGCCGTCGCTGATGACCGCGTGCCCGCGCAGGGAGAGCTGCGCGCGGATTTGGTGCGTGCGGCCGGTGAACAGGCGCACCAGAAGCAGCGTGGCCGAGCGTTTGCGCAGCAGCGGCCGCGCCTCCGCCCGGGCGGTTTTGCCCTCGCCCTCGCCCGCGGCGCGGGTCTTGCGGCGGCCGCCGTGCGGATCGTCCAACTCCAGACGCTCCAGCTGGTCCTCCATGAGCAGCGGCCCCTCATGCGGCCACGCGCCATCCACCCAGGCCAGATATGTTTTGGTCACGCCGCGCGCCGCGAACAGCTCGTTGAGACGCCGCAGCTCCGTGTAGGTCTTGGCCGCCAGCAAAATGCCGGAGGTGTCCTTGTCCAGCCGGTGCGTCAGCACCGGGACAAAGGCCGCGCCGGCATACAGGGCCTTCAGGCGGTCGGCCACGGAGTCCTTGTGGCGGGTGCCGGCGTGGGCGCACAGGCCGGCGGGTTTGCGTACGGCCACGTAGCCGGCGTTTTCGAAAAGAATGTCCAGCCCGTCGCCCTGGCGTCCGGCTGCATCGGCCGACGTTTCCCCAGGGTGGGTTATGCCCGAATGGGCTATGCCGTGTGGCTGGCCGCCGTAGGTGGCTTCGCCATGCATTTTCGGCGTTGGGGTGGCGAGCGCCAGCGGCGGCACCCGAACCTCCTGACCGCTGGTCAGGCGGAAGAACGGCTTTTTACGGCCGCCATCCACGCGCACCTGCCCGGTGCGGATGATGCGCAACAGCGCGGAGCCCGGCACCTGGCCCTCCAGGCGGCGCTGCAGAAACTGGAGCAGCTTCTGCCCGGCCTCTTCCGGACGCACCACAAGAGGCGCGCGCGCGGCGGGGCTGGCGGCCGGTTCCCCGGTGGTGGCGTCGGGCTTGGTCATGGCGGGCCTTGCGGCGGATGGGGGGGAAGCGCCGGAGCCGGGAGAGAACGCGCCTCCCCCGGCTCCGGCTGATGGTTATTTGGCTATGTTCAGGTCGTAGGTCACAACAACGGTTTTTTCCGAGCTGCCGCCTATGGCCCCGGTGTAGCTGTTGACGCAGACCAGAAGCTGCTGCTGGCCGTTGTTCTTCAGGTCGCCCAGGCCGATGTCGACCACGGTGCCCTTGATGCGGCGGGTCTTCCAGGCCAGGCTCATGCCCACGCCGTCCCAGAACAGGGAATGCACCTCGCCCTGGGAGAACTTGCGGAACTTCTTGAAGATCTGCGCCGCAACGGAGATGTCCTTGTTGGCCAGCATCTCGTACTTGCCATTGGCTTCAAACGACACGGGAATCATGCGGATGGGCACGTAATAGAACTCTTCCACGCCGGTGTCGCGCGTTCCGGTGTCCATGCCGGGCAGGCGCTCGTCGACGATGATGTAGTTGTTGGAGCTGTTGTAGCCTTCCTCCTGCGAGAACTGGGCCTCCAGGTCGGAGGAAAAGACCTTCATGTAATTGTATTCGTTCAGCACCACAATCTTGAAGCCGTTGCCATCGGGCAGGTAGGCGAAGTTGAACAGGTTGGCCGTGGTGGGCAGGTTAAGCCGGCGCACCACCTGCAGGCTGCCGTTCTGGTAAAACATTTCGTTTACGCCGTATTCATCGAAAGGACCGTGGTTGCCCTTGATCTGGCCCAGCAGCGTGGGCCGGTAGGTGGGCGGGGTGCGCACCACGGAGAGGTACATTTTCTGCGGCGGCATGAAGTCCGTGAACTTGCCGTTGGCAAAGCTCAAAATGAAGGTGCGCGGTTCGGCGTTACCTTCGGGGTCGTCCAGACCGGAGGCGATGATCTCCTCTTTGCCGTCGCGGTCCAGGTCGAGCAGGCTGACGCGCAGCAGCTTGATGCGCATGCCGAGCTTGTACTCGCCGATGGGCTTGAGGGTGTTCTGGAAGAATTCGTACGCATGCAGGGTGTTTGACTCGGCAATGATGACGCGGTTTTTCTTGTCGCCCACAAAATCGCCCACGACCATGCCCACGGAGGCGAAGCGCAGGCTTTGGCTCTGCCAGCGTCCCGGGGTTTCCGCGCCGCCCTCGTAGCGGAACTGCGGGTTCATCACCGGGCCGCCCGCCGGCCCCATGGGAGCCTCGCCGGTGTCGCCCACAACGAAGTCGGCGTTTTTGGGCACGGGCATTTGGGCCGCGGCGTCGGCCTTGGCCGCCTTGCGCTCGGCGGTTTTGGCGTCGTCGCCAGGGCGTTTGAAGACTTCGGTGCGGGCGTCGTTGCTCAGACGCTCCAAGGCGGGCAGCAGACCCTCCAGGGGCACCTGGGAGGATTTTGCCCAGGTCTGGCCTTTGGGGTCGTAAATCTTAAGCTGCACGTTGACCTGCTTGTCGTCGTCGGAAAAGTCCAGCGCGCCAATAACGAGGTATTCCACCCCGAGGCTGGCCATCATGCTTTGGGCTTCGACCGGGCCGGAGGGAATCTTGTTGCCCGCACGGGCGATTTTGTCGGCGCCCACGGGCTCGAAATAGCCGAGCCAAGTGAGCCGGTTGCTGACGGGAGCCTGGGCTCCCTTGCTCAGATATTGGAATTTTGCGCTGCTGACCTTGAACGGGAGCACGGCGAAGGGCCGCGCGGTTTGCGCCAGAGCCAAGCCCGGCAGGGCCATGGCGAGGCACAGAACCAGCAGGGTGAACAAACGTTTCAGGGACATGAAGATCCTCCTCACGGGGGGCGATGGGTTTGCTCTTCCGGCGGCTGTTGGGCCGCATGCATGCCTGAATAGCATCATCAACTACGCCTTGCAAAAGAAACCTGGATGCGGCGGCGGCGGAGATCAATGCGGAGACGCGGACGGCGTTTCCGCGTGCGCGTTGCCAAGGCCCCTGTCCGCAGGGTATGCCCCGGCCATGCAGCCACGCACCTTCCGCATCACCACGGCCCCGGACGAGCGCCCACTTGTTGAGGCGCTGCTTGCGGCCCAGGGCTTCGCCTTCGAGCCGGAGCCCTTTTTCGCCGCGGCCCGCCGTCTCACGGCCGAGCCCTTTCCGCTCGGCTCCTCCATTGCCGCGACCTTCGGCCTCATCTACATCCAGGACCGCTCCTCCATGCTGCCGCCTGTGCTGCTTGGCGCGCGCGACGGCGATGTGTGCCTGGACATGTGCGCCAGCCCCGGCGGAAAAACCGGCATTCTGGCGCAACTGGCGGGCCCGGCGGGCTTTGTCCTCGCGGCCGAGGCCTCGCGCGAGCGGCTGGCCACCCTGCGGCAAAACCTGCGCCGCATGGGCGCGGCGAACGCCGCCACCATTGGCGTGGAAAGCCAGAACCTGTCCTTGGCGCCGGGCGTGTTTGACGCCATTCTGCTTGACCCGCCGTGCAGCGGCTGGGGCACGGTGGATAAGAATCCCCGGGTGCTGGAGGTGTGGACGCCGGAGAAGGCCGAGACCCTGGTGCGGCTGCAACGGCTGTTGCTGGCCCGCGCGGCGGAGCTTTTGCGGCCCGGCGGGCGCATCATGTACTCCACCTGCACAACCAACGTGCGCGAGAACGAGGAGCAGGTTGCCTGGGCGCTGGCCGCGCTGCCGTTTTCCATAGACCCTTTGCCCGCGCCGGAGGGGTTTGCGCCGGTTCCTCTGGCCCTGACAGGCCTTGAGGGTGTTCTGCGGGTGGGCTGTCAGGACCAGGGGGATGGGGGGAAACCGGGCGGCGGCGGCCAGGGGTTTTTCCTGGCGCGCTTTCAGAAAGACGCGCGCCCCGTG
>MNUQ01000076.1:6852-11502 GCA_001871085.1 Desulfovibrionaceae bacterium CG1_02_65_16 | reverse complement strand
CTCCGTCGTGCCCGGCTTTTGCGCCAGGGGCAAGCACGATGAGTTCGGCCTTGCGCGCGTTCGCATTTTCGAGAATCTCTCCGGCCGGCGCGCCATCGCGGGCGACCAAGGCGAAGCGGTTCGCGCCGGGCAGCCCCTGGCACAGGCAGGCCAGGCGGCTTGCGGCCGCCTCCGCGCGGCGGATCGCGTCGCGCTGGTCCCGGGCATATGGGCCCGAGGGCGGGGGCAGCACATGCAGGAGGGTCAGCTCCGCGCCCTCGCGCGCGGCCAGCCGCGCCGAAAAGTCGAGCAGGGCCCGCGCCCCGACGCTCTCGTCCTCCAGGTCAACGGCGGTCAGGATGCGCTCAAAGGGGCCGGCCGGCCGGTCATCCGCGCCCTGTGCCCCTGGCGCCGGGGCGGCCAGCACCGGGCAGGGCGCCTCGACCGAGGCCAGACGCAGGACATTGGACCAGGCCTCCGGCCTTTCCTGTCCAAGCACGAGCAGGTCCGGCTCCAGCAGGCGCAAGGTCCGCAAACGCAACACGCGCGCGCAAACTCCGTCGTGCCCGGCTTTTGCGCCAGGGGCAAGCACGATGAGTTCGGCCTTGCGCGCGTTCGCATTTTCGAGAATCTCTCCGGCCGGCGCGCCATCGCGGGCGACCAAGGCGAAGCGGTTCGCGCCGGGCAGCCCCTGGCACAGGCAGGCCAGGCGGCTTGCGGCCGCCTCCGCGCGGCGGATCGCGTCGCGCTGGTCCCGGGCATATGGGCCCGAGGGCGGGGGCAGCACATGCAGGAGGGTCAGCTCCGCGCCCTCGCGCGCGGCCAGCCGCGCCGAAAAGTCGAGCAGGGCCCGCGCCCCGACGCTCTCGTCCTCCAGGTCAACGGCGGTCAGGATGCGCTCAAAGGGGCCGGCCGGCCGGTCATCCGCGCCCTGTGCCCCTGGCGCCGGGGCGGCCAGCACCGGGCAGGGCGCCTCGACCGAGGCCAGACGCAGGACATTGGACCAGGCCTCCGGCCTTTCCTGTCCAAGCACGAGCAGGTCCGGCTCCAGCAGGCGCAAGGTCCGCAAAATTTCCACGCGCGCGCAGCCCGTGCGCGCAAGCACGTCCGCCCGCAGGCCCTGGGGCAGCAGCTCGCGCAGCAGGGCTTCGACCTCGGCGCTGCGGCGCGCCTGGGCGGCCACATCCGAATAGGCCGAAGCGCCGGCCGCGCCGGTCGCTTCGACCATACCGAACGGATCCGCACAGCCGGAACGTCTTGCCAAATCCGCCGAGTCGGGGGAGCCGGGTTCGCATACGGCCAGGACGGAGAGGGCCGCCCCGTGCCGCGCGGCCAGCGCCGCCGCCAAGCGGGCGGCCGGCCTGCCGACCGCGCTGCGGTTGTAGGCTCCGTCGCTCCCTGCCGGGGCATCGCACCCGGTCAGGGCCAGAAGCACCTGGTTGAACATGCCGCCTCCGGGGACGTGTTAGAAGCGCGCACCGCGCCGGGCCCGAAACCCACGGTTGCCGGCCGCTTGGCCTTGCCGGCCGCCCCGGCCCTGCCCTTTGCCCCGGCCCTGGCCGCCGCCCGGGCCCTTGCCCTGGCCGCAGGGGCCCATGCCCTTGCCCTTTCCGCCCTGGACCGGTTGTCCGGGCTGTCCCTGCTGGCCGTTCGCTCCCCTTCCGCGGGGTCCTGTGCCGTTGGGTCCTGTTCCATCCTGATTTGGCATATTGTCTCCTTTGCCGCGTGTGCGGCTTTGCACTGCTGATAGCATGCGCCATGCCGTGTGAAAATCACCAGGAGTTCCGGGTCCATTGACAGAAGGGCGGGAATGCGTAAGGAAGACATTGGGCGAGAAAAACGCCCAAAAAACATTGTCGGGCGCGTTTTGCGCCTACTCTGAATATAATGGATCGGCCGGAGGGCCACATGAACGTCCTGCGCGACATCTCCTGCGAGCACATCATGGACAGCCTGGCCGACGGCGTGTTCACCGTGGATTCGGACTGGAACATCACGTTTTTCAACCGCGCCGCCAGCGCCATCACCAAGGTCCCCCGGGGCGAGGCCCTGGGCCGCAAGTGCTGGGAGGTCTTCCGCTCCAGCATCTGCGACGGCTCCTGCGCGCTCAAGGCCGCCCTGGCCGCCGGGGAAAGCCGCGGCAACCGCTCGCTGTTTTTTGTCCGTCCGGACGGCGTCAAGGTGCCCATCAGCATCAGCGCCGCACCCCTGCGCGATCGGCGCGGCCGCGTGGTGGGCGGGGTGGAGACCTTCCGCGACCTTTCGGCCCTGCGGCTGATGCAGAAGAAGCTTGAAGGCCTCTACGGCATGGAGGACATTGTGAGCCGCAGCCCGGCCTTTCAGCGCGCCCTGGCCATTTTGCCCCAGGTGGCCGCCAGCGGGTCCACCGTGCTCATCACGGGCGAGAGCGGCACGGGCAAGGAGCTGGTGGCCCGGGCCATCCACAACATGAGCCCGCGTTCGGGGCGGCCCTTTGTGGCCGTGAACTGCGGGGCGCTGCCCGAGCATTTGCTGGAGAGCGAGCTTTTCGGGCACAAGGCCGGGGCCTTCACCGACGCCAAGCGCGACAAGCCCGGCCGCTTTCAGATAGCGGACGGCGGCACGCTGTTCCTCGACGAGATCGGCGACATGCCCCTGGCCCTGCAAGTCAAGATCCTGCGCGCCCTGCAGGAGCGCATTGTGGAGCCGCTGGGCGCGGTTGAGGGCATGCCGGTGAATGTGCGGGTCATTGCCGCCACCAACCGCGACCTGGAGGACATGGTGGCGCGGCAAAGCTTCCGCAGTGATCTTTACTACAGGCTCAACGTGGTGCGGCTGGCCCTGCCGCCCCTGCGCGACAGGCCGGAGGACATTCCCCTGCTGGCGCGGCATTTCATCGACCGGCAGAACGCCCTTACAGGCAAGGACCTCCAGGGCCTGGCCCCGGAGGTCTTGGCGCGGCTCATGCGCCATCCCTTTCCCGGCAACGTGCGCGAGCTGGAGAACATTATTGAGTACGCCTTCATCCTGTGCCCCGGCGGGTTGATACTGCCGGAGCACCTGCCCGAGAGCCTGGCCCAGGGACTGGCCGCGGAGGCGGACGCCGCGGGCTCCTCCCCGCCGCCGGCCGCGCCCCGCACCATGGAGGACATCAAGCGCCGCGCCGCGGCCGAGGCGCTTGAGCGCAACGGCGGGCGCGTCATGGCCGCCTGCCGGGAGCTTGGCGTCGCCAAGGACACCCTGCGCCGCCTCCTCGGCAAGGACGCATTGGGACGGTGAGGACGCCGGCCCTGGCCGATTGGCCCGCAGCGGGCGCAAAACGCGTCCACCCTTTGCCCCATACGCCCAGGGAAATTCACAATACATCAGTTTTATTATCATTTTTGCGACGGCACGGATAATGCGAGGGAACAAGCGACCGTTCCGGCGCGGGGTATTGTCCCCTGCCGCCCGGCCACAGCCGGTCAAGTCCGGTTACGTCCGTGAAGAGGTGAATCATGCCCCTGTGTCTGGCCTGTTACGGCGACCGCGTCGCGGTGCTGCTGGAGACCGCAACCCGCCTGAGCTTCTATCGCTCGGGCGAGGGCGAGCCCTGGCGGCAGGTCGACCTGCCGGGGCCGGCGCAGCGCGTGGGGCTCGCCCCCTTGCTGGAGACGCTGCGCGACGAGGCCGGTTGCGTGCTTGTGTGCGGCGGGCTGGCCTGCTGCTCGCGCGAGGCGCTGGGCAGGGCCGGGGTGCGCGTGGCACCCTGGGTTGGCGGCGCGGCGGACGAGGTGGCGAACGCCTGGTGGACTGGCGGTGTGGAACGGTTCCGGCTGCCGGGCTGCGGCAGAAAATGGCGGCGTTGCTGCCGCCCCAACAGAAAGAAGGAGGCTGTCGCCATGCTGGCCGACATCATCGCCATAACAAGTGAAGGACCGGAACTTACGGACATGGTTGACCCGCGCTTCGGCAGGGCGGCCGGATTTGTCATTGTGGAGCTGGCCAGCGGCAAGACCAGCTACGTGGACAACGGCGGCTCCCAGACCATGGCCCAGGGGGCAGGCATTCAGGCGGCGGAGAACGTGGCCCGCGCCGGAGCGCGCGCCGTGCTCAGCGGGTTTGTCGGTCCCAAGGCCTTCCGGGCGCTTGCCGCCGCGGGCATCGCCGTGGTGCAGAACGTGGAGAACATGACCGTTGGCGCGGCGGTGGAGAAGTACCGCAAGGGCGAGCTGGCCGTGGCCGACGCGCCCAACGCCGAGGCCGGCGGAAACAAGGGCTGAGGGCAACGGTGATTTACGCAATAGCCTCCGGCAAGGGCGGCACGGGCAAAACCACGGTGACGGCCAGTCTGGCCGCCGTGTGGGACCGGCCGTGCGTCGCCGTGGACCTGGACGTGGAGGAGCCCAATCTGCACCTGTTCCTCCAGCCGCGCATCGACAGCGAGGAGCCCGCTGCGATGGAGGTGCCCGTGGCCGACCCGGAGCGCTGCACGCTCTGTGGGCAGTGCGCGGCGTTCTGCCGCTACAAGGCGCTCTCCATCATGGGCAAGGCGCTGCTTGTGTTTCCAGAGATGTGCCACGGCTGCGGCGGCTGTCTGGCCCTGTGCCCGGAGGGGGCGCTTTCCCCCGGCGGGCGCGAGCTGGGGCACGTGCTGTCCGGGGCCTTCGGTCCTGATTTTGAGCGCCATGGCTTTCTCATGGGCCGGCTGCG
>MNUQ01000076.1:0-6845 GCA_001871085.1 Desulfovibrionaceae bacterium CG1_02_65_16 | reverse complement strand
ATGAGCCCGCCGTTGATGCGGCAGGTGAAGGCGCGGCTGCCGAAAAAAACATCCGCGTCCGGCGACGGCGCGCTCCCCGATATCCTCATCGACTCGCCCCCGGGCGTGAGCTGCCCGGCGGTCAACGCCGTCATGGACGCGGACTGCGTGGTCCTCGTCACCGAGCCCACGCCCTTTGGCCTGCACGACCTCAGGCTCGCGGTGGAGGCCTTCGGTCCGCTGGGCATGCCGTTGGGCGTGGTCATCAACCGCGCGGGCGTCGGCGACGACACCGTGCGCGACTACTGCCGCGAGGCGGGCGTGCCCATTTGGGCGGAGATTCCCTTTTCCCGCGAGGTGGCGGGGGCGTATGCGCGCGGAGAGGTCGTCGCCCGGGCCGTGCCCGCCGTGCGCGCCGTGGCGCTTGCGCTCATGGCCAGCATGCGCGCGGCCGCAGAGGCTTACCGGGAGGCGCGTCATGCGTGAGATCGTCGTCATCAGCGGCAAAGGCGGCACGGGCAAGACCAGCGTCACCGCCTCCTTCGCATTTCTGGCGCGGGGAAGCGCCATGCTCTGCGACCTGGATGTGGACGCGCCGGACCTGCACCTGCTCCTCGCTCCGGACCGCGCCGAGACCCACGACTTCCGCTCGGGGTTCGAGGCGGTCATCGACCCGGAGGCCTGCACCAACTGCGGGCTGTGCGCGGGCATGTGCCGCTTTGGCGCGGTGCGGCCCGGCCCGCGCGCCCACAGCGTGGACGCTTTGCGCTGCGAGGGCTGCGGCGTGTGCGAGCGCTTCTGCCCCTCCGGGGCGGCGACCATGCGCGAGAAGTTCTGCGGCCGCTGGCACGTCTCGGCAACGCGCATGGGCCCCATGATCCACGCGCAGCTCTTTCCCGGCGAGGAGAACTCCGGCCGGCTGGTGGCGCTGCTCAAAAAAGAGGCGCGCGCGCGGGCCAAGACGCTGGGGCTTTCGCTCATGCTGTGCGACGGCGCGCCCGGCATCGGCTGCCCGGTCATCAGCTCGCTTTCCGGGGCGACCCGCGCGGTCATCGTCACGGAGCCCACGCCGTCGGGCCGGCACGACCTGCTCCGCGTGGCCGAGCTGTGCCGGCACTTTGGCATTCCGGCCGCTGTTCTTGTGAATAAGTTCGACCTGAACCCGGCGGGCGGCGAGGAGATTGAGGCTGTGTGCCGCGAGCTGCGCCTCGACCCGCTGGGCCGGCTGCCGCATGACGAGGCCGTGGCGCGCGCCATGGCTCGCGGCCTGTGCGTGGCCGAATTGCCCGAGGCGCCTGTTTCCCGGGCCCTGCGCGACGCGTGGGAGCGGCTTTGCGCCCTCCCCGACACGTCCGCCGCGCGTCCCGATCCCTTCCACATCAAACCAAGCTAGGAGACAACGTCATGGAGAGCATCACCATCGCCATTCCCTCGGAAATGCCCGGAGGCCTCGACGCCGCCGTGGGCCAGCACTTCGGCCACTGCGACATTTACACCATAGTGGAGGCGCGCGGAGAGGAAATCATCTCCGTGAGCACCCTGCCCAACGTGCCGCACCAGCAGGGCGGCTGCATGGCCCCGGTGAACCATCTGGCGCAGAACGGCGTCAACGTGCTCATCGCCGGGGGTATGGGCATGCGCCCGCTCATGGGCTTTCAGCAGGTGGGCATTCAGGTGTTCCAAAGTTCCGGCGCGCCCACCGTGGGCCATGCCGTGCGTGCGCTGCTCATGGGCTCGCTGCCGGCCTTCAGCACCGAGTTCACTTGCGGCGGCGGGCACTAGGCCGCCCCGTCGGCCTGGAGGAGGATTGCATGCAGATACTTATCGTCACCCGCCGTGCGGAGGCGCTTTCCGCCTTTGCCGACGCCCTGGCAGGCGGCGTTGGCGCGGAGCTGAGCTTCACCGACAGCTGGGCCAACACCCTGGCCCTGGCTCGGGATTTGCCCCCGGCCTTCGCCGTGCTGGACGAGGGGCTTGAGGGCGGCGGCCCGCTGGAGCTGGCGCAGCGGCTCATTCGCGTCAACGCCATGATCAACCTCGCCGTGGTCAGCGCGCTGCCCGAGGCGGAGTTTCATGAAGCGGCGGAAGGGCTGGGCATTCTGTCCTCCGTGCCGCCGCAGCCCACCCAGGCCGACGGCGAGGCCCTGGCCGCCGTGTTCCGGCGCTTTCTGCCTGCCTAGCCGGGGAGTTGCAAGACGTTGTTCACTCCCTGGCCGATACGGCTCATGGGCGTTTTCTTCTGTAAGGACTTGTGATTATTGAAATAGTTGTATTCATGGAGCCAGCGGGGCAACTCGCTGGCTCTTTCGTTTGAGTCCGGGTATGCGGCGGCGTAGGCCCACTCGCGCAGCGATGTCTGGATGAAGCGCTCGGCTTTGCCGTTGGTGCGCGGCGAGTAGGAGCGGGGGCGGATGTGCTTGAGCTCAAGAGCGAGGCAAGCGTTTATAAATGCTTTGGAAACATAGCCAGTTCCGCTGTCTGTCATCACCCGCCTCACAGTGATTCCCAGCGATTTGTAAAACCCAAGAGCCGATGAAAGGAAAGCCACAACGCTCTCCTGGCGCTCGTTGGCCAGGATTTTAGCAAAGGCGACGCGGCTGGCGTCGTCGATGCAGACATGCACGAACTCCCAGCCCGCGCCGCGTGAGCGGCCTTTGCTGCGATCACCGTGGGCGCGGTGCCCGGCCTGCGCGAACCGGCCCAGCTTCTTGATGTCGATGTGCAACAAATCGCCTGGATTTTCCCACTGATAGCGGCGCGATGGCAGCGGAGCGTCCAGGCGGTCAAGCTGGTTCAGGGCCAGGCGGCGCAGCGCCCGATGCACCCTCGCCACCGGCAGGCCAAGCTGCCCGGCGATGGCGACCCGTGAGCCTTTGATGCCGCAACATGGCGACTTACTCTATCAGTTCAGCCTTGAGCGCGGTGGGAGAATGCCTGGGGCGAGAAGACCTGTCTCGGAGTCCATCGCCATTTGCGTGGCGGTGCGGGCACTTATAAACAGTTCGGACTGAAACTCCCAAGGCGGCGGCCACGTCCCTCGGGGTCTCTCCGGCAGCAACCCGGCGCACCAACTCCTCTCGACGAACGACTGTCAATCTGGCATTTTTATGGATGTTCACTCGGTCCTCCCTCGGCAATCGAGTTGTTGCAAACCCAATTTGACCGATTCGGGCCGAGTGAACAACCTTCTATAACTCCACAGCTAGCGCCGGTTCAGCGGAGTCGGCGTCAGCTGCCAGCGCACGGCGGCGTCCTTGGTCACAAAGGCGCCCGCCTGCCGGGGCACGTCTTCGAAAAAACTTTCCGCCTGCTCCTCGGACATCCCGCCGTTCTGCGGCTGCGAGAATGTCGTGGGGCGCGCGTGGGGCGCTTGCGCGGCGCAAGCCCCAAGGACCAGCGGCAGCGCCAGGGTCAATAACAGCCGTGCCAAAAGATTCCGCATGCTCGCCTCATGTATTTGTCAACCGGTCCGGCGCGGCGCGCCAGCCGCCCCTCCCTCCTTCCTTTGCCGACGGAAGTCAAGGGGCACGCCGAGGGCTTCGCCAGCGCGCTGGAGCGCGGCGGCCTTGACGTTCGTGGGCAACATGCTGTCCGCATGCCATTTTTTGAGGGGAGAGGCCGAGGCTGAGCGCGTTCTTGTGCTTGGGGGGGCTCTGCTGGTGCGCGCGTGGGGCGGGGACCAGGCCGCCCGACCGGGCGATGTTTGGCGACGCCGGGCTGGCGTTGCGGCGCGTCGCGTCCGGTCAGACCGGGATGTTGAACTTCCGGAGCTTGGCGTACAAGGTGTTTCTGCCTATGCCCAGCGCTCTGGCGGTGCGGCGCACGTTGCCGCCGTGGAAGTGCAGGGCCTCGCGAATGGTCTCCGCCTCCACGTCCTTGAGCCGGAAATCGCTGTTCGCGTCTGATCCGGCGGCGCGCGGGCCAATGGCGCGTGGGCCAATGGCGCGAAAACCGGTGGCGGCGGCTTCCGCAAGCGGGGCTGGCCCGAACTGGGCTGGCCCGGACTGGGCGCGAGCGGCGAATGCGGGCGGCAGGTGCTCCAGGCGGATGACCCCGCCGGACGTTCCGCCGGTGAGGGCGTTCACGGCGTACTCCATGCAGTTGACCAGCTCGCGTACGTTGCCGGGCCAGTCGTACAGGGAGAGCGCCTCCAGCACCTCCGGCCGCACGCCGGCAAAGGCGATGCCGAAGGCGGCGCAGAGCCGCTTGGCGTGGTGCATGGCCAGAAGCGGCACGTCCATGGGGCGCTCGCGCAGGGGGGGGATGTGGATGCCGATGACGTTGAGGCGGTAGAACAGGTCCTGCCGGAACCGGCCCTCCGCCACCAGGGCGGACAAATCGCGGTTGGTGGCGGCGATGACCTTCACGTCCACGGGAACGGGGTGCGAGCCGCCCACGCGGACCACGGCCCGCTCCTCCAGGGCGCGCAGCAGATTCACCTGCATGGGAAGCGGCATCTCGGCGATTTCATCCAGAAACAGCACGCCCTTTTCCGCCAGCTCGAACTTGCCGATACGCCCCTTCTTGTCCGCGCCGGTGAAGGCCCCGGCGCAGTAGCCGAACAGCTCGCTCTGCACCAGCTCTCCGGCGAGCGCGCCGCAGTTCACGGCGATGAAGGGCCCCTTGGCCCTCGGCCCGGCCTGGTGAATGCCTTGGGCGATGAGGTCCTTGCCTGTGCCGGACTCGCCGGTGAGCAGCACGGTGGAGGGGGTTTTGGCCGCGCAAACGGCCTGCTGCACCACTTGGCGCATGGCCTTGCTTTGGTGGAGAACGCGTTCGAAACCGTGCGGCGTCTCGCGTCCGGCAGGGCAGGCCTCGGTGCGCAGGGCCTGCTGCCCGGCGCAGGCGGGCCGCACCCGCTGCGGCTCGGAAATGGTGATGACCGTGTCCGTCCAAACGCCGGAGCGTGAGAATATGGGCGCCGCCCGGGCGATGAGGCCGGGATTGGCGTGGCAGCGGATCATCACCGGCTCGGCCTGGGGCGAGTTGTGCTTTTGCTGGGCCAGAAACACGTCGTAGTCGAAGAAGCTTTCGATGCGGTTGCCGCGCAGCTCGCGGCCGGGCTTGCCGAGCAGGGACTCGGCCCCGCTGTTGGCGTTGGTTATCCAGCCGTGGGCGTTTACGCAGAGCACGCCCGTGAGCACGGAGTTGAACACAGCGGAGACGAGCGCGCAGAATTTGCCCTCAATCTCGGCCAGGTAGATGGCGCTGAGGCGTTTTTCCACCTCGCGCGCGGCGCGTTGCACCAGCTCCAGCGATTTGGAGTGGTCGGACCCGGTGGGGCCGGAAATGTCGAAGCAGCCCCATATCTCGCCCCGGGGGTCGAAAATGGGCGCGGCGGTGCAGCTCCAAACGTGGTGGCTGCGGCAGAAGTGCTCCTCGCCGAAGACCTGCATGGGTTTGCCCGTGGTCAGGGCCGTGCCGATGGCGTTGGTGCCCACGCTGGACTCGGCCCAGTTGGCGCCGGGGCCGAAGTTCAGCTTGTCCGCCTGGCGCAGGGGACCCAGGTCGCCGCAGGTGCGCGCCACGCGGCCTTTGGCGTCGGTGACGGTGATGAGCAGGTTGCGGCCCTTGATGGCGGCGTAGGTCTTGGTCTCGATATCCGCGCACAGCTCCCGGAACGCGGCGGCAAAGGGCTCTATCTGGTTCATGGGCGCAAAGTCCCAGCAGGAGCGCGGGGTGTAGTCCACGGCCAATTCCCGGCAGCGCCGCCAGGACTCCAGCACCGCCTCGTCCGGCTGCTGGCCGGTGAGTTGGCCGTTTTCCATGAACGCCTTCCACTGGGCGTAATCCACGCGCGAGGTCTTGTCCCGTGGGGCCGCAGGCTGGCCAACGCCTGGCCCGCCGGAAGCGGCCAGCGCGTCCCGGCGCACCCCGAACCCGTCTCCGTCCCTGAAGAGTGAATACATGACTCCCTCCTAGAACAGCATCGGCAACACGTGGCGGCCCCTTGTCATCTCGTCGAGTCTACCTTTTTCTGTAGAAAGCGGCCGTCGTCAAGTGTTCGATTTCGGAACATGGCGAACGGGCGTTTTCCGTCCGCCGCCGCCAATCAGGCCAATCAGGCCGGCGTCGACCTCTTTGTTTTCCTCATACCCCCGTTGGTTCCGTTCCTGAACACCTTTTTGGGCCATCAGCCGGAAAAAAATTGTAACATGCCGTAATTATAAAGAATATACTCATGGCACCCCTGTTGCACACAAAAACGCATCACGCATGCAAACAGGAGGTTCGAACATGGCTCAGAATGTGATCATGCCCAAGTGGGGCCTGACCATGAAAGAAGGGAAAGTCGCCCGCTGGCTCAAGGCTGAAGGCCAAAGCGTGGAAAAGGGCGAACCTCTTTTTGAGGTGGAGACCGATAAGATAACCAACAGCGTGGAGGCGCCGGAGAGCGGCGTGCTGTTCCAAATCGTTGTGCCGGCGGGCGATGTGGCCCCGGTGCTTGCCGTGGTGGCTGTCATCGCCGCCGCCGGGGAGACGCCGGAGCGCGTCGCGGCAGGCGCTGTCGCCGCGCCCGCATCCGCGCCCGCATCCGCGCCCGCATCCGCCGCCGCGCCCGTGGATGACGGCAAGGACGATCATTTCGTCCCAGCCATGCCCGCCGCGCGCAAGCTGGCCAAGGAGCTGGGCGTGCGGCTTTCCACCGTCACGGGCACCGGTCCCAAGGGCAACATCACCGTGAAGGACGTGCAGGCCGCCGCGGCAAGCGCCGGCCCGGCCGTCAACGCCAGCCCGCAGGCCGTGGAGTTCGCCAAGAAGATGGGCATCGACCTGGCCGATGTGACGGGCACCGGCGAGGGCGGCAGGATCAGCAAGGCCGACATTCTGCGCGCCATGAACCCGGCCGCCACGGCCGCCTCGGC
>MNUQ01000021.1:2516-6842 GCA_001871085.1 Desulfovibrionaceae bacterium CG1_02_65_16 | reverse complement strand
GCCCCGCCGCGAACCTCAGCGTTCGTCAGCGGGGCCTTGTGTTTCCTTGGTGCCCAGGGCGGGGCTCGAACCCGCATACCCGCAAGGAGTGAGGGATTTTAAGTCCCTTGCGTCTACCAGTTTCGCCACCCGGGCCAACCGGGCCTAGTCCTACATGCTGGGACGGGCCAGCGTCAACGCGAACCAGCGCGCGCGGGGCGTGTTCTTGCGTTGGCCATGCACCGCGTGCTACGCACAGGAAGAACCTTTTTCCACTGCAAATCCTGTTCTCAGAGAGGAGTGAGCTATGCGCTGCAAAACGCTGTTATTCGCCGCCGCACTGGCCTTGCTGCTTTTGACCGCGTCGACGGCGCCAGTCCAGGCCGCGGGCGGAAAGGTCCGCGTGGCCTTTGCGCTCCTTGGCGGCATTGACGACCAGGGCTGGAACACGGCCCAGTATGAAGGCATTCAGGCGCTGAAGAAGCAGCTGGGCGGGCGGGTCTCCATCGCCTACACCCAGAATGTGGCCGATCCGGCCCGGGCCGAGGCGGTTTTCCGCGACTATGCCCGCAAAGGTTATGACATTATTTTCGGAACCACCTTCGGGCACATGGAGCCCCTGCTCAAGGTGGCGGCGGAATTCCCTCACGTGCGGTTCATGCAGTGCGCGGGGTACAAGACCCTGCCCAATCTGGGCGTGTACATGGTGCGCATTGAGCAGGGCGACTACCTCGCCGGGTACACCGCCGGGCTGATGGGCTATAAGAACGTGGGCACCGTGGCCACCCAGCCCATTCTGGAGGTGGTGCGCGGCATCAACGCCTTTACCCTGGGCCTTGCGCGCGGCCTGTCGGAAAGCGGGACCGCGTATGATCCCGCCCGCATCAACACCGTGGTCTGGCTGAACTCCTGGCGCGACGCCGCGCGGGAAAAACAGCTGGCCGAAGAGCTGGCCGCGGGCGGGCATGACCTCATCCGCGAAATGGCCGACACCTCCGATTCCTCCAAGGCCGCCTGCGCTGTGGGCGTGGCGTCCATAGGCTACGGCACCGATTCCACACGCTACGGCGCGGCCTGCGCGCTCACGTCCACCACCTTCAAGTGGGGGCCGGTCTACACCCGCACCGTCCGGCAGGTGCTGGACGGAACCTGGAAGAGCGGCGCGATTTTTACGGGGTTCGAAGGCGGCGGCGTGGCGCTGGCGCCCTTTGGCAAGGCCGTGCCCAAGGCCGTGCGGGCCAAGGTTCTGGCGCTTAAGGCCAAAATGACCAAGGGCGAGGACATGAGCTTCGCCGGGCCTGTTTTGGATCAGGCCGGAACGTTGCGCGTGCGCAAGGGCGCAAAGGCCTCGGACAAGGAATTGCTGTCCATGGACTGGCTGGTCATGGGCGTCGGCGGCGCGCTGCCCCGCTAAGGCTTGCAGCCCGGCGGGACGGCTGGCGGGACGGCTGGCGGATAGGCCCAGGCCCAGGTGGCGACGCCCGCTGTGACGGCAGTGTCTCGCTGTGCGCCTTTTCGCGTGCGCTATAGCGCGCCGAACAACCGCAGGTAGTTGGCGTACAGCCGGGGCGAAAGCCGCGAGAAGCGGTCGAAGTCCGACACCCACTCCAGCCCCGGCACCAGCGCCCGCACAGCCGGAATGCCCAGGTCCGCGCGCGTCAGGTCCGCGTAGACCGGGGCGAAGCCATTGGCCAGCAGCGTTTCTTCCAACACCAGCAGGTCGCCCTCGGCGCTGCCGGTCGAAAAGTCGGGCAGATCCTCCAGCCTGCGCACGGGCAGGCCGGTGGGGGCGGGCGCTGTCTCCGGCCCGGGGAAGGGGTAGGGGATCTCCGTCATGGCCGAAACCGCCGCGCGCGGACCGGAAAGCCCGGCCCCCATGCCCTTGTTCACATCGCCGCGTCTGCCGGTGACGATGGCCTTGTAGCAGGGCACGCCGAACTCCGGCGCGCAATCCATGAACCACACATGCATGTGGCAGTCTTCATAGTCGGACAAAAGCTTGGCCACGCGCTCATCCGAGGCCTGCAGGCGGAAGCAGCGCGAAAGGTCGAAGGGCGTCACCGCCTCGGCGTCGCGTTCGATGACCTCGCCAAGGGCATGCACCTTGGCCTCGGCCATGGTGTTGCCCGAGGCCAGGCCCGTGGAGCCCAGCGCGCTGAACAGGCTCTGCTCTTCCATGTTAGCGAAAAGATACACAAACTGCGCCGGGACCAGCGTGTCGCGCAGGCCTTCCGCGCAGCGCTCCCGCGCGGGCATCCAGTACAGCTTCTGTCCGGCGTAGGGGGCCTCCAGGCGCACGTCATCCGGGTTCATGGCGCGTCCGTTCGCGGCGACCTCGGCGTAGCTGCCGTGGACCAGCGGGCAAGGCGCGGCGAGTCCCAGGACGCCCCGCGCGCCGATGCTCGCGTACGAGCTCACGCGCTCGGCCACCTCCATGCTGTACGAGGCCCGCGCGGACTCGATGTCCAGCCCGCGGCCGTAGCTGGTCTGCAAGCCGGAGAGCGTGTAGGCCATGCCGCCGCTTTTGACGGAAATATCCACCATCCAATGCCGCAGCAGGGCCACGGGCGAAAGCGAGGCCTTGTGGGCCATCTCCGGACCGAGGAAAACATTTTTGGCCGTGAGCTGTTTGAGGGCGTTGGCGGAGGTCTCCTTGGCCGGGCGGCGCGGACTGACCGGGGGGAGCACAGCCGCCAGCCGGGCGCGCACCTGGGCGGCGGTGATGGCCGGGCGTGTGGGCAGGGTTTCTTTGGCGAAGGGCGGCGGCAGGCCGATGTCGTTCGGCGCGGGCAGGGCCTCGTGCTCCAGGATGTTCGCCTGCATGCGCGTGACCCAGGCGTTGTGCAGGGGCTGGTCGGCCAGCAGGCGTGAGCGCAGATGCAGGGCCGGCGTGTGGCGTGCGAGCTCGGCCACATCAAGCCCGGCCATGCGCGGCAGCAGGTGGACGAAGCGGTCGTGCCCGAGACAGGCCTCGTAAAGCAGCGCGGCCAGCACGGGATCGACGATGCGGTCGCCGTCGCGGACCTCCTCCATGAGCTTCTCCACCTTGCGCGTGCGGTGCTCGCCCATTTTATAGAGCAGATGCTGGTGCATGAAGTCGTCCAGCGGATGGTTGCGCAGGTGCTCCAGCATTTCGTTGAAGCTCAGATTCGGGCCGGGATGGGCGGCAAAGCAGCCCACGCCGGAAAGGGTGTCCATGAGGCGCAGTTCATAACGCATGGGGGCTCCCGGGGCGCTTGCGGTTCAACTCATACCAAAAGAGGCGGATGCTCCGCCGCCGCCGACAGTAGGCCATCGGCCCGGCGCGCGCAAGGCGGCCGCGCGCGGTGGAACGCAAGCACGGATGACGCTGGCGGCTTGCGCCGTCATCCGGCGTGTTTTTTGCGGAGGTTTTTTGCGCGGAACGCCGCCCGGCTAGGGGCACTGGAGCGGGGATTCGGGGAAGGGCCAGCACTCAACGCGGTTGCGGCCGCATTCCTTGGCCCGGTACAGGGCGCGGTCGGCCTTTTCGATCATGTCCTCAAGGATGTTTGCGCCGAGCTCCGGCTCCGGATCGTACTCGGAGACGCCGATGCTCACGGTGTTGTTGATGGTGGTGTGGCCGAGGTTGAGCGGCTGCTCGGCGACGATTTCGCGGATGCGCTCGGCCAGGGTGCGAGCCTCGGCCAGGGAGGCGTTGGGTGCGAGCACGACGAATTCCTCCCCGCCGAAGCGCGCCGCCATGTCCGATTCGCGGATGGCCGAGAGGATGCATCCGGCGATGTGGATGAGGAACTTATCGCCAATGGGGTGGCCAAAGGTGTCGTTCACGTTTTTGAAGTGGTCGATGTCGAGCATGAGGCAGGAGCAGGGCCGGCCGGCGCGCAGCGATACGCCGAGCAGGCGGTAGCCCTCGGCCATGAGGTGGCGGCGGTTGAACATGCCCGTCAGCTGGTCCGTGCGCGAGGTGGCCTGAATGGTCTGCACATGTTGGAGCACTGTGGTGGACATGCGGTTGAAGGCGCGCATGAGCTGCTTGAATTCGATGGGCGCCTCGCCCACTTCGGAGAGGTCGATGACGTGGCCGAATTCGCCGTCCTGAATTTTGTCCGCGCCCTGCACCAGCAGGCGCAGGGGGGCGAGAATGGTGCGCGCTATGGCGTGCCCGAGCAGGGCCGAGGCCACCACCACGAGGGCGACGCAGAAGAACAGCAGCCAGCCCAGAGTCAGCGGCAGGGCCTCAATGTCGCCGGCGAGCCAGTAGAGCGAGAGCGGCAGCACCGGCAGGAGCAGCAGCAGCGCGCTGTACAGGCGCAGCAATCCCATTACGCCCAGCCCCTTCAGCCGGAGCCGGGGGAAGTGGTGGCG
>MNUQ01000021.1:0-2507 GCA_001871085.1 Desulfovibrionaceae bacterium CG1_02_65_16 | reverse complement strand
TTGCGGTGGTTAAAATTACGAATACCCACAAAGGCGTATCAGTAATTTTTGGGCGGCGCAAGGAGGTTATTGCGTGCTGGCTGGTGTTTTCCCGGCTTGTCCGATGACCTGCTCGGCGTTTTGCTCGGCGGTCTTTCCGGCGGGGCGGGCGGCAGCTTGGTTGGTCGGATTGTCCGCGGTCTGGCTGGCTGGATCGCCGGGGCGGCGGGATTTGTAAGCGCGCAGGCGGTCGCGCAGGTGCTCGGCCGCCGCGGCGGCCTTGTCGCCCTTGCCCGTGTACGACACGCTTTCCCCCGAGGACGTGGTCATGGTGAGCACCTTGCCGTTGAGCTCGACGGCGGTGATGTCCGCATAGAACACGTCGCGCGTGCCGGCGTCCTGGGTCTGATAAACCACGGGGAAGTAAGATTTGAGCGGAAAGATGCGCCCCGTGCGCCCGGCCAGCACCACCAAATCGTCTTTGGGAGCCATGACCGTGAAGCTCACCTCCGCCTTCAGATCCCTGAGCATCCAGTGGCCGATGGCGCCGCTGATCTCGTAGAAGGCATAATGGGGCTGGCTTTTGTCGATGCCGCAGGCGCGCAGGCATTCGGTCTCCAGGTTCTCCAGCACGTCCTCCTGGAAGGCCTTGTGGTTGTCCTTGACGAGAAACGCCCCGTATGCGTCCAGCCCCAGCGGCAGCAGCAGGAACACAAAGCCGTGCAGCCCTCCGGCGAAGAGGGTGATGCATATGAGCGTGAGCACATAGGCCAGAACCTTCACCTTCGGCGTGGAGCAGAAGAGGATGGGGAGGGCTTCGCGAAGGTCCATGGCCATCCGTAGGCAATGCCGGGGAAAATGGCAAGACCGGGGAGCCCGGAGGTGGAATGCCGGCGCAATGCCGGCGCAATGCCGGAAGGGAGAAACGCCGCAGCCGGCGTCAGCCCAGCAGATGCAGGGCGAAGCGGCTGGCGAGCAGCTCCTGCAGGCTTCCCACCAGTTTGAAGGCTCCGCGCAGGGCCTCGCGCTCCAGCGCGCCCAGCTCGTCCGGGCGCAGCGTGTTGTCCGGGGGCAGGCCGCGCGCCAGGGCGTCGGCCTGGGCGCGCATGCGCAGCGTTTGCAGCAGGTTCAGCGCCTCGCCGAGGCCGCCCGCCAGTGCCGGGTCCAGCGCCCCGGCCTGCGCCAGCCCGGCCAAGCGGGGCAGGGTGCCCGTATCGGAAAGCCCGCGCTCCAGGGCCAGGGTCTTGATTCCCTGGGTGATGGGGAACACGCCGCCGCGCTTCACGTCCAGGCTGCCGCGTCCCTGTTCGTCGCGCTTGAGGCTGAGCCCGCGGAAGAGCCCCAGCGGCGGGCTGAAGCGCACGGCCTCCCGCGCCATGAGCTTGAGCAGAAGCGCGCTGCCGGAGAAGCGTTGCGTCAGCTCCGCGCGCAGGCGTCGGGCCAGCTCGGGGGCCGCCATGCGCAGAGCGGACGGGCACGCGGACTGTGTGGGCGGTTCGGGCAGGGGCCGCAGATCGGCCAGCAGCGAGGCCGCCACCACGGCCTCGGCGTCCGGCCGTTCGGCAAGGCCCTCGGCGTGGTTCAGCCAGGCGCGCTGGCCGCGCCGCCAGTCCGGATTATCCAGCATCACGCGGCGGGGGCAGGGGGGAAAGCCCGCCGCCAGCAGCAGCGCGGTGAGCCGTACGCCCAGGGCCGCGAACCATGGGGCCGCGTCGTCGCCGCCCTCGTCGTCCGCGTACACCAGCGCCAGGTCCTGGTCCGTGGCGAGATACTGCTCGCGCCGGGCCTGGCTGCCCAGCACGGCCACGGCGTGCGGCGCGGGAGCGGGGCCGTGCGCGGCCTCGGTCTCCGCCAGGGCCAGCCCCCAGGCGCGGCTCATGATGCGGTCGTGCATTTCGCTGATGAGCCGGCCCACGGGCTCGCTGCCCAGCCCCTCGGCCACGCAGCGGCCGGCCAGACGCGCAAGCCTGCCGAAGGCGCGGGCCAGGGCGCTCGCGTCGGGCGCGGCGTCTATCTCCCCGGCGAGCGCCAGCGGGCTCTCTCCGCGTGCGGCCAGAATGTCGCCCTCGCCCAGCAGCCCCAGCGCCCGGCCAGAGGCGTCGAGCAGGACCAGCCGGCGCACCTTGCGGCGCACCATGCGGGCGTAAGCCTCTATGAGCAGGTCGTCGGGTTTTGCGTCCACAAGGCCGAACGTCATGGCCTCGGCCACGGTGGTGGTGGACGCGTCGCGGCCGGCAGCCACCACGCGGGTCAGCACGTCGCGTTCGGTGACGATGCCCAGGGGGCTGCCGCCTTGCAGCGCGTCCCCGGCGGTTCCGGCGTCCGCGGCGGCGCGCACAAGGGCCGCCGTTGCACCGGCCACGGCCATGCTGGCGGCGGCGTGGGCCACGCTGTCCCGCGCGGAGACGAACACCGGCGGGGGCAGGGCGATGTCGCCCGCGCGCAGGCGCAGAAAGGGATCGGGCAGGGGATCGGGCGGCTGGCGCCGGGCGTTGTCGGACATGCGGCTCTCCTCATGGCGTCCCGGG
>MNUQ01000037.1 GCA_001871085.1 Desulfovibrionaceae bacterium CG1_02_65_16 | reverse complement strand
GAAAGAATCAAAAAAACGCTTCCCACAAAAAAAATACTGTGGCAGTATTGCAAGCGAAACTACACACTGCGCATCGGATTTTCGGGGACAGCTGTATTCATAGCAGGGCTTATGGATGCGCGGGATGGGTTTAACCCGAGTTCTGTACTGTGAGCACTTCAAGACGCACGCACATTGTGCGGGGGAGGAACGGCATGCATCCACCAGCCTTGTGGGATTGGGAAACAGGACAACGTGTGGTCCTCGCCTCCACGGAACGCCCGGCGAACTGCGCCTGGGTCGAAGAGACCCACGCCTCTCCCGACGGCGAGCGCGTGGCCCAGCTGGCCAGGCTGGAGGAAGGCGAGTTTACGGCCCTGGTGAACGGCCAGCCGTGGGAGAACAGCTTCGAGAAAGCCTGGCAGCCGCGCTTCAGCCCGGATGGCCGCTTCACCGCCATTGTGCAGCAGGACGGCGTGTGGACCATGGCCGTGGACGGCGCGCCCTGGGAGGAGACCTTCGACTTTGTCTGGGGCACCCAGTTCTCCCAGGAGGGTGATGTGATCGCCGCCTGCATCCAGAACGGCGGCGAGTACGGCATGTGCCTTGACGGCGCGCCCTGGGAGACCCTGTACGAGAACGCCAACCAGTGCGTGCTCTCCGCGGACGGCAAATCCGCCGCAGCGGTGGTGCAGCTGTCCTCCCTCAAACCCGCCGATCTCGACGCCTTTCAGAGCGGCGTGTACGGCGTGGCCGTGAACGGCCAGTGCTGGGATTCGCGTTTCGTCAATTGCTGGACGCCGGCGTTTGACGCGCAGGGCGCGCATGTTGCCGCGCAGGTGCGCTCCACCCTGTACGACTACACCATCGCCGTGGACGGCGTGAGCTGGGGCGAGAACTACGCCTGCGTCTGGGAGCCGCGTTTCAACCCGGCCACGGGCAAGGTTGTGGCGCCGGTGCGCATCAAGGGCGTGTGGGGCATGGCCCAGGATGGCCAGATCATCTGGGAGCCCAAGTTCAGCCAGTGCTGGCACCAAACCATCAGTCAGGACGGCAAGAACATCGCGGCCATTGTGGCGCCGCAGTTCGGCTCCTTCACCGTGGCGGTGAACGCCAAGCCCTGGGACATCCATTTCCCGGTGGTGACGGACCTCGTCATCAGCCGCGGGGGCGAGCATGTGGCCGCCCTTGGCAACAACAACAACGCCGACTGGCGCGTGCTGGTGGACGGGCAGACCTGGGCCGGCGTCTGGGACATGGCCTGGCGGCCGGTCATCAGCCCCATTGGCGGGCACGTGGCCGTGAAGGTGGAGAAGGGCGGACGGCAGACCCTGCTGGTGGACGGCCGCGCCTACGCGCGCGACTTTGACCGGCTGTTTGAGCCCACCTTCAGCCCCGACGGCGAAAAGCTGCTCATTCGTGCCATCGACAAGGGCTCCTTCGTGCGCATTGTGGCCGAAGTGGGCAACGTCTAGGCCGCCCAAGGAGGACCACATATGAACGCCGCTTATCAATTCGTCACCGGGCCGCTCGCCTGGGCCGCCTGGGGCATTTTCCTGCTCGGCTCGGCCTACCGGCTCATCTCCATGTATCAGCTGGCCAAGGCCAAAGACCCAACGGCCATCGCCTACATGAGCTGGCACTTCTCGCTGCGCTCCATCATCAACTGGCTCATTCCCTTCAACGCGCTGGGCTGGCGCAAAAGCCCGGCCATGACCATCGCCACCTTCGCGTTCCACGCCTGCCTGTTCCTCACGCCCATTTTTCTGGTGGCCCACGTGCTGCTTTGGGACCAGGCCTTCGGGGTGAGCTACGCCACCATTCCCGATGGCGCGGCGGACATCATGACGCTCGTGGTCATTGCCGCCTGCCTGTACTTCGCCGGCCGCCGGCTGGTGCAGCCCGAGGTGCGCTACATCACCACCCCCCAGGACTGGCTGGCGCTCATCATTGTGCTGGCGCCGTTTCTCACGGGTTTTCTGGCCTACCATCAGGCCATTGATTATGACGCCATGATCATCCTGCATGTGGTAGCCGGCGAGATCATGCTCGCGGCCATTCCCTTCACCCGACTCTCCCACATGGTCTTCGCCGTCTTCACTCGGGCCTACATGGGCTCTGAGTTTGGCGGCGTCCGCCACGCGCGCGACTGGTAAGCCCCAAGGAGGACGACGAAATGGGCATTGCGGACAGACTCATTGAGGATGTGGGGCTCAGGCGCGGGGTATCCCGGCTTACCCCGGAAATAATCGAGAAAACGGTCAACGCCGTCATCAGCGGCGAAACCGGCGCCCGGCTCAAGGCCTACGCCGAAACCTGCATGCGTTGCGGCCTGTGCGCCCAGGCCTGCCACTTCTCGCTTTCCCATCCGGGGGACCCGAGCTACACCCCGGCGGGCAAAGTGCAGCAGACCATGAGCGTGCTGCTCAAAACGGGCGGCAGGGTCGACCCGGACTTCATCTACGGCATGGCCCAGCTGGCCTACACCGAATGCAACCTGTGCCGCCGCTGCGTGCACTATTGCCCCATCGGCATAGACACCGGCTACATCATGAGCACGGTGCGGCGCATTTGCCACAAGCTGGGCGTCACCCCGCAGTACATTCAGGACACGGCGCACAGCCACAGCGCCACCTTCAACCAGATGTGGGTGAAGGACGACGAATGGACCGACACGCTCATGTGGCAGGAGGACGAGGCCCGGGACGAGTTCCCCGACATCCGCATCCCCCTCGACAAAGAGGGCGCGGACATCTACTACTCGGTCATCGCGCCGGAGCCCAAGTTCCGCACGCAGCTCATCTATCAGGCCGCGGCCATCATGCATATGGCCGGGGTGGACTGGACCATGCCCTCCGAGCCCGGCTGGGACAACTCGGACATGTGCATGTTCACCGGCGATTTCGAGATGATGGGCCGGCTGAAGCGCAAGCACTTTGAAAGCGCCCAGAAGCTCAAGGTCAAGCGCATCGTCATGGGCGAGTGCGGCCACGCCTTCCGCTCCATTTACGACATGGGCAACCGCGCCGTGGGTTGGAAAATGCCCCCGGTGCCGGTCATCCACTCCATAGAGTTCTTCTGGGAGCTCATGCAGCAGGGCAAAATCAAGCTGGTCAAGAAGTACCCCGGCCCGGTCACCGTGCACGATCCCTGCAACGTGGTGCGCGGCCGGGGCCTGCACGAGAAGCTGCGCGAGCTGGTGAACTTCCTGGTCGAGGGCGGCATTGTGGAGACGGCCTCCAACCGCGAGCACAACCTGTGCTGCACGGCCGGCGGCGGCGTCATCAACTGCGGCCCCCCGTTCAAGAACGTGCGCGTGGCCGGCAGCAAGGCCAAGGCCGAAGAGCTGCGGGCCACGGGCGTCAAGACCATTGTCGCGCCGTGCCACAACTGCCATGGCGGTCTGGAGGACACCGTGCACAGCTACAAACTGGGCATGGAGATCAAGTTCCTTGGCGACATCATCTACGAATGCATGGAAAAACCCGAGGTCTAGGAGAAGCAGCCATGAAACGCACACTCCCGCTTCTGCTTTCGGCCGCGCTCATCCTGGCCTTCGCCCAGGCGGCCATGTCGCAGCAGGACATCAAGAGCCTGGCTCCGCAGGCCTTTGGCAAACTCACGCGGCCCGCCGCCCAGTTCAACCACGAGCAGCACAACGAAAAGGCCGGCCTGACCGACTGCGTGGTGTGCCACCACGGTGGCGCCGACGGCAAGATCGACAAAAGCGCCTCCACCGAGGGCACCCCCTGTGCCGACTGCCACAAGGTGAAGGCCGAGGGCAAGAACACCAGTCTCATGAACGCCTATCACAAGCAGTGCATCGGCTGTCACAAGGCCAAGGGTAAGGGGCCCCTGGCTTGCGGGCAGTGCCACAAGCGATGATTCCGTTCCGCGCCGGCGGAGGGTTTGCGCCTCCGCCGGCGCGGAATTTCCCCGCGCGCCTGGCCGGGCGGGCCCTGTAAGGCACAAGGCATGCGCAATCCGTGGAGCATCATTCGGAAAAGTCTGGCCCTCAAGCTCATCGCCACGGCTGGCCTCTCGCTTGTCCTCAGTGTCGCCGCCCTGTCCTACTTCGCCATCAGCCACCAGGAAGACATCCTCATGAGCTACGTGTTGTCCGAGGCGGACCGCCTGGGCACCACCATCAAGCTCGGCACGCGCTACGCCATGATGGTCAACGCGCGCGACGACCTGAACCAGATCATCACCAACATCGGCTCGCAAAAAGACATTCAGGCCATCCGCATCTACAACAAGTCCGGTGAGGTGAAGTTCTCCAACAATCCTGCCGAAAAAGACACCGTCACCGACATGAGCAACCGCATTTGCCATGTGTGCCACCAGGCCGCCGCGCCCCCGGCCGACGTGCCCCTGGCCAGCCGCACGCGCATCTTTGTCGATGCCGACGGGGTGCGCAAACTCGGCATTATCAGCCCCATCAACAACGAGCCCGGTTGCTCCGAAGGCTGCCATTTCCACCCGCGCGACAAGAAGGTCCTCGGCGTCATCGATGTCGTCGTGTCCCTGGCCCCCACCGATCGCGAGATCGCCGCCTTCCAATCGCGCAGCGTGGCCTTCACCGTCATCGTGCTCGCGGGCATGGGGCTGGTCATCTTCGTGTTCATGGGACGCTTCGTCATCCGGCCCATCCGCAGGCTCATCACCGGTGCCACGCTCATCGCCGAGGGCGGCCAGTGCACCCGCATCGACATAGACCAGGCCGACGAGATGGGCACGCTGGTGCACACCATCGAGCGCATGGGCAAAAGCATCAGCGAAAAACAGATAGAGCTGAACCGCCAGCGCGACGAGTATCAGACGCTCTTTTCGCTGGTTCCCTGCATCATCACCGTGCAGGACCGCAATTTCCGCCTTTTGCGCTATAATCAGGAGTTCCGCGACAAGTTCCAGCCCAAGGCCGGCGACACCTGCTTCCATGCCTACAAGGGCCGCAGCAGCAAGTGCCCCAACTGCCCGGTGGTCAAGACCTTTGAGACCGGGCGCTCGTTCTCCGGCGAGGAGTCCGGCGTGGACGCCACCGGGGCCATGCGCCACTGGCTGGTCACAAGCTCGCCGGTGAGGAACGCCGAGGGCGAAGTGGTGGCCGCCATGGAGATGTGCCTGGACATCACCAGCCGCAAGCAGTTGGAGGACAAGCTGGAGAAGAGCGAGCGCAAGTACCTCGCTATCTTCAAGAACATCCCCAACCCCGTGTTCGTCCTTGACGCAGCCACCCTGAACATTTTGGACTGCAACGAGTCCGCGCAGCCGGTGTACGGCTTTGCAAAGGCGGAGCTGGTGGGCCAGAGCTTCCTCACCCTGTTCCCGGAGGAGGAGCGCGAGGCCTTTTTGCCCCGCCTGCGCGAAAAGGCCCTCTTCGACCGCGTCATCAACGTGGCCAAGGACGGCCGCCGGCTCTACGTCACCGTGCGCCTGTCCCCCTCGGAGTTCAGCGGGCAGAAGGTGTTGCTCGCCACCACCAGCGACATGACCAAGCGCCTGGAGACCGAGCAGCAGCTCATCCAGGCCTCCAAAATGGCCACCCTGGGCGAAATGGCCACGGGCATGGCCCATGAGCTGAACCAGCCCTTGTCCGTCATCAAGACCGCGGCCAGCTTCCTCAAGCGCAAGGCGGACCGCGGCGAGGAGATAGCGCGGGACATTCTGACCACGCTCACGGAGGAAATCGACGCCCACGTGGACCGCGCCAGCCGCATCATCAACCATTTGCGCGAGTTTGGCCGCAAGCCGGAGATGCAGTTCGGCCCCGTTGATGTGGGCGCGACCCTGCGGCGTGCGCTGGATATTTTCAGCCAGCAGTTGAAGCTGCGCGAAATCGAAGTCGTCATCGACATCCCCGCCGACCTGCCCCCCGTGACCGGCGACGCGGGTCGCTTGGAGCAGGTGTTCATCAACATGCTCATCAACGCGCGCGACGCCATAGAGGACAAGTGGAGCGCGGCGCGGGAACGCGGCGAAACCCTGGCCGGCGGCAAGCGCATCACCCTTTCCGCCCGGCGCGAGGCCGCCGCCGTCGTGGTGACCATAGGCGACACGGGCGCGGGGATTCCCCCGGGCGTGCGCGACAAGATTTTTGAGCCGTTCTTCACCACCAAGCCTGTGGGCAAGGGCACCGGGCTTGGGCTGTCCATCAGCTACGGCATCGTCAAGGACTGCGGCGGGTCCATTCACGCCGAGTCCGAGCCGGGCGCGGGCGCGCGCTTCATCATCACCCTGCCCCTGGCCGGCGGGGAGGAGGGCGCGTAAATGAGCGAGCCGCTGTCGCTTTTGCTTGTGGACGACGAGGACGGCCTGCGCCGGGTGTTGTCCCTCTCCCTGGCGGACCGGGGTTGGCGCGTGCGCGCCGCCGCCAGCGGCGAGGAGGCGCTCGCCCTGTTCCGGGCCGAGCCGGCGCCCGTGGTCGTCACCGACATCAAGATGCCCGGCATGGACGGATTGGCGCTGCTGCGCGCCGTCAAGGAGCTGGACCCGGACTGCGAGGTGGTGCTCATCACCGGCCATGGAGACATCGACCTGGCCATCCAGGGCATCAAGCTCGACGCGGCGGACTTCGTCACCAAGCCCATACGCGACGAAACGCTGGACATCGCCCTTTCCCGCGCGCGGGAGCGCCGGGGCATGCGCCGGGCCATCCGCGAACACACGGAGCACCTGGAGCGTCTGGTGGAGAGCAAGACGCGCGAGCTGCTGGCGGCCGAGCGGCTGGCCGCCGTGGGGCAAACCGTGGCCGGGCTCTCCCACTCCATCAAGAATATGGCCAGCGGCCTGGAGGGCAGCCTGTTTTTGCTGCGCCAGGGGCTCGACGGCGACCGTAAGGCGTACCTGGAGCAGGGGTTTGAGATGCTGGAGACCAACGTGCGCCGTCTCAAGGATCTTTCGCTGGACATGCTGCGTTTCGCCAAGCCGGAGGACATCCGCCGCGTCCCGGCGGATCCGGCCGAGCCCGCGCGGCAGGTGACGGCGCTGCTGGCCGCCCGCGCCAGGGACCAGGGCGTGGAGCTGGCCCTCGAACTGCCGGGCGCGCCCGGGACGGGCTGGACTCTTCCGCTGGACGTGGAGGCCCTGCACCGCAGCCTGCTGAATCTGGTCGGCAATGCGCTGGATGCGTGCCGCGCCGCCGGCTATGGGCCGCCGCCGGAAGGCCGGTCGGGCGGGCGGGTGACGCTTGCCGTCGCCCCATCGCCGGAGGGCGGCGTAGTCTACACCGTTGCCGACAACGGCAGCGGCATGCCCGAGTCCGTGCGGCAAAAGCTGTTCACTCCCTTCTACAGCACCAAGGGCGAGGGCGGCAGCGGGCTTGGCCTGCTGACCACGCGGCAGGTTGTGGCGGCGCATGGCGGCAGCATTGATGTTGCGACGCAGGAGCATGCCGGAAGTGTCTTTACTGTTATCATACCAGCACAATATGAAAATAAACTTTTGTAGTATGATTTTAAACTTGGCTGCTTTCCATCCCGTAGTGTTGACGCAAATCCCTGCATGAAATATGACTAAAACCGTATTCGCAACCTTGATGGCCGAAAACACTCCATAGGCGTAGGGTAAGATGGACGAAGTCCTACTTGGCGAAGATGGCAGCTTGCGGGAGCGCGACGGCGCGGAGGTCGACGACGTTTTGCGCGCGCTCGATGCGCGGGTGGTCCTCGGCCCGGGGTACAGTCTGCGCAGTTTCATGCGCATGTTGCGCGCCAATCCCGTGCTCTTCCGGCTCAATGACTTTGCGCGGGACTTCGCCGAACTGTATCCCTCCTGGCCTGCGGAAGGCTGCGTGCCTCCCGGGCTCTCGAGTCTGGAGCTGTTCCGCGTGGTGGAGATGATAGGCCACCCCGCGCCGCCGAGGCTTGAGATTTATCATACCCTGCGCGGCCTGCTGCCGGATGGCGGGGATATGGAGATCAAGAGCTGGCAGGTGGAGATGCTGCTTGACGCGCCGCTTGTTCTGGGCCCGCTCAAACATGTGGTGTTTGGCGACAGGGTCGCGGAGTTTTCCTTCGCAACAGTCTGCAACCTGTTCGAATTCTTCGAAGGTGTCCTTTGGCAGCTCGCTTTTCACGGCACACCGCGTGAGTGTGCATTAAGGAGGTAGCCCATGTTTGAAAAGATTCTGTTCGCCACCTCGGCCTCTTCCACCTGCGACGACGCCGCGCGCGTGGCCTTTGAGCTTTCCCACAAGAACCGTTCGCGCCTGAGCGTGTTTCATGTTTTCGGTCTGCCCAGCCGCGGCTTCGGCCTCACCTACCGCGACGTGCGCACCGGCGAGCACGACGAGGTGGACGAGAACCTGGTGAGTCTGGTGAAGGAGGAAATGGCCCAGTATTACGAAAAGCTGGCCAAGGACCATCCCTCCTGCGTGTTTGAAACCGCCACCGGCGAGCCGCACACCGAGATTTTGCGCAAGGCGAGAAAGGAGGACGCGAGCCTCATCGTCATGGGCGCCAACACCCGGCCCGAGGACGTGGGCGCCATGCGCCACCGCGTCATCGCCGGCTCCACCATGCAGAAGGTGGCCAAGAGCGCGCGCTGCCCGGTGCTCATCGTCAGCCGCCCCTGCGTCACCTGCTGGTCGTACTTCGCCAACATCGTGGTCGCCACCGACTTCAGCAAGCCGTCCGACTACGCCTTCCAGTTCGCGCGCAACGTGGCCAAGGAGATTGGCTGCCGGCTGCACGTGTTCCACTGCGTGGACCTGGGCCACGACATCGAGCCCGGCCAGGCCTACATTGAGCAGCAGTTGGCCGCGGCCGAAAAGAAGGTGCAGGAGAAGTACGTTTCGAACATGGGCGACTTCGACAACTACGTCATCGCCCTGCGCGAGGGCAATCCGCACGTGGAGGTGCTCAAGTACGCGCGTGAGAGCAAGGCCGACCTCATCGTCATGGCGCACCACACCAAGGACATCGACCCCGAACAGGCCATGCTCGGCAGCACCATCGAACAGGTTGTGCTGCGCTCCGCCTGCCCGGTGCTCAGCGTGAACCACCCGGACAAGGTGGACGTGAGCCCCTACGGTCCGCAGCGCTTGGGAGAGTAGAACGCAATGGCGATCGGGGGAGCGTCCGGTCCCACACGCGGGCTCGGCCCGGGCCGGGTGCTTGTGGTGGATGACGAGATGCACCTGCGCCTGTTCATCAAGGCGGTGTTCGAATCCGCCGGATACGAGACGGCCACCGCGCGCGACGGCGAGGAAGGGTTGGAGAAGGCGCGGGCGTTCAAGCCCGACCTGGTGAGCCTGGATCTGATGATGCCCAACCAGGGCGGCGTGCGTTTTTTGACCGGGCTCCGGGCCGACCCGGAGCTTTGCGCCACCAAGGTGCTTGTGGTTTCCGCCATCGAGGGGGCGACGTTCAATCACTCCCTGGCCCTGCTTTCCGCCGGGCCCGGGCCGGCGCCAGCCCCGCCGGACGGCTATGTGGAAAAGCCGCCCACGGCGCAGCGGCTGTTGAGCGAGGCGCAGCGAATTTTGGCACAGGGCGCGGCCTGAACGGTCCAGCCCCCAACCGAGGAACCCCCAAGGAGGCGAATCATGGCCAAGAAGATCATGGTAGTGGACGACGATCCCGATATCGTTGAATATCTCGTTTCCATTTTCAGCGGGAAGGGCTACGACACCTGCTCCGCAAACGGCGGCGAGGCGGCTCTGGAGGTGCTGGAGCGCGAGCACCCGGACCTGCTGACCCTGGACCTGGAGATGCCCGACGAATGGGGTCCGCGTCTGTACCGCAAGTTCAGCCAGAAGCCGGAGTTCAAGGAACTCCCCGTGGTGGTCATCAGCGGTCTGGCGGGCATCCATCTGGCCATTCGGCGCGCCGTGGCGACGGTGAACAAGCCCTTTGATCCGGATCAGGTGCTGGCCATTGTGGAGGGTGCAATCGGCAAGCCGTAAGCAGGATTTTGATCAGCCGGCCCCTCCCATTCCACGACGGAACGGGGTATGCTCCCGCATTGCAGGGAGCATGCGCCGTTCCCGGGGGATGGCCTGCGCGCGAGGAAGTGGGCATGATGCGAAAAAAGGTGCTGCTCGTGGACGACGAGCCCGGCATCCGCAAGGTTGTCGGCATCACCCTGGCCGACCTGGGCTATGAGGTGCTCGAAGCCGTGAGCGGCGACGAGGCGCTGGCCATTTTCCGTCGTGAAAAGCCGCCCCTCGTCCTCACGGACATCCGCATGCCTGGCATGGACGGCCTGGAGCTGCTCAAGCACATCAAGGCCGAGAATCCGGAGACCGAGGTCATCCTCGTCACCGGCCACGGCGACCTGGACATGGCCGTGCAGGGCCTCAAGCTGGAGGCCTGCGACTTCATCTCCAAGCCCGTGAATTCCGAGATGCTTGAGATTGCCCTCAAGCGCGCCATGGATAAGATCGTCATGCGTCAGCGCATGCAGAACTACATGGAAAACCTGGAGTTCATGGTCAATGAGCAAACGCAGCACATGGTGGAGCTGGAGCGGCAATGCGCCGCGCAGGAGGCCGTGGACGGCCTGACAAAGGCCATGGGCGGTCTGGCCGGCGAGGTGGCCGGCGAGTTCGCCATGTTCAACGCCCTGCCGTGCCTCGTGTCCATTCAGGACCGCGACCAGCGCATCCTCTCCGTGAACCAGCTGTACCGTGAACGCCTGGGCGACCGCGTGGGCCAGCCGGGATTCGCCATTTACGCCGGCGCCGCCGGCGAGGGGCTCGACAGCCCCGTGGCTCGCACCTTGCGCACCGGGCAGGGCCAACGAAGCCGCGAGGGGCTCTTCGGCCCGGATGAAACGCTCTCGGCCGTCACCGTGCATACCGCGCCCATCCACAGCGCCGACGGCCAGGTGAACCTGGTGTTGGAGATTCTTGTGGAGGCCGGCGAGGTGCAGCGCCTGCAGGACGAACTGCACACCACCCGCCAGCGCTACCAACAGCTCTTTGACGAGGCTCCCTGCTTCATCACCGTGCAGGACAGAAACCTGCGCATTCAGGCGGCCAACAGCCGCTTCCGGCAGGAGTTCGGCCCGGCTACGGGTGGGCTGTGCTACCAGGTGTATTGCGGGGCGGAGCGGCCCTGCTTCGGCTGTCCCATCCTCAAGACCTTTGAGGACGGCTGTTCGCACCAGTGCGAGCTGACCGTGCGCGGCAAGAACGGCGACCCGGTCAATGTGGTGATTTGGACTGCGGCCATACGCAACGCGGCGGGCGAGATCGAGGGCGTGATGGAGATGGCCACCGACATCACCGAGCTTTCGCGCATGCAGGACCACCTGGCGTCGCTCGGCATGCTCATCGCCTCGCTGTCCCATGGCATCAAAGGGCTGCTCACCGCGCTGGACGGCGGCGTGTACAAGGTCAACGCCGGCTTCCGCAGCGGCGACGCGGCCATGGTCCAGACCGGCTGGAGCAAGGTCACGGAGCTGGTGGGGCGCATCAAGGGCATGGTGCTCGACATTCTTTTCTACGCCAAGAAGCGCGAGCTGCAGCTGCGGCAAATGTCCGCCGCCGACATGGCCCGGCAGGTGGTGGAGGCCGTGGCCCCCAAGGCCGAGCACCTGGGCGTGGTCCTGACCACGGAGATTTCTCCGGACCTGGGCGACTTTTCCGTGGACGAGGTGGTGCTCTCCGCCGCCATGGTGAACATTCTGGAGAACGCCGTGGACGCCTGCGTCGAGGACAAGGCCAAGGCCTCGCACACGGTAGTTTTCCGCGCCCGGCCGGACTCCAGCGGGGTGTTCTTCGAGATTGAGGACAACGGCTGCGGCATGCAGCCGGAAACCCTCTCGCGGTTGTTCAGCGTGTTTTTCTCCACCAAGGGCTCGCGCGGAACGGGCCTGGGGCTGTTCATCGCCAAGAAGGCCGTGGACCAGCACGGCGGGCGCATCGGCGCGGTGAGCGAACCCGGGCAGGGCTCAGCCTTTCGTATTTGGATCCCCCGGTCGCGCTAGGCCCATTTGGGCAAGCCCATTCGGCCATTCGGGCAAGCCCCTTCGCGCAAGCGCCTTTGCGCAAGCCGCTTGTCCCTATAGGACGGGCTACGGGCAGAGATACTCCAGGCAGACGATGTAGGGCGAGCCTTCGGCGTTGTAGAAGCGCGCCGAAATGGAGCTGACGCGCACTTTCGCATGGGGCGAGATGTGCTCGGGCAGCACGTACTTGTCGAAGCCGCTTTTGAGATGCAGCACGTCGTCGCGGATGCCGTAATCCGTGCCGCGCCCGCGCTCCGGGCCAAGCAGCGGCGTGTCCGCCACCAAACCGCGCTTGAAGCAGCGCGGGGTGATCTGCACGCCGTCGTCGGAAAGCACATAGGCGCACGCCAGCGTCTCCTCGGAGGCGGCCATGCGCTCGCACACGGCCGCGAAATCCATGGCCGGGCTGTCGCCCAGCTTGTAGGCCACCTTCTTGAGCACCTTGTGGAAATCCTCGTAACGCTTGCGGCGCTCGGCCACATTGGCGTGGGCGCGCTCGCGGTAGCGGCGGTTTATATCCTCCACCTTCTGCTGAAAGGCGCGGATGGGGTCGTGCTCGGCGGAGTTCTTGTCCTTGGTGTAGCAAAATCCCTGCTGATGGATGACGCCCCACTCCAGCAGGCGGATGGCCTCGTCCTCGGTCTCCACGTTTTTGGCGATGACCGTGCAGCCCAGACGCTCGGCCAGGCGGCACAGCGACTGCACCATGTCGCGCTTGAACTCCTGTCCGTCCACGTCGGTGAACAGCGGCCGGTCGAACTTGATGAAGTCCGGTTTGAGGGCGAAAAGCTCCTCGGCCGGCACGCCCATGCCGCCGCACAGGTCCACGGAAAGGCCGAAGCCCCGCTCGCGGTAGAAGGAGACGAAGCGCGCCACCGCGGGCGAGTTCAGGTACGGGCGCTCCAACTCTATGAGGATGCGTCTGCCGGGGATGCGCATGGCCTCGCTCAAGGCGCTCAGCTGGCCGAACTTTGTTGCGGCGGCGAGCGATCCGCCGTCGGTGTTGAGGAACAGCAGCATCTGCTGGTGCCGCTCGAAAATGGGGCGAAAGGACTCCAAAGCCTTGCGCCGGCACAGGCGGCACAGCTTCAGCCGGGTCTCGGCGTCCCAGCCGTTGCCGAAAAGATCGTGGGCGTCCAGGCGGGCGCCGTCCTCGCTCACGGAGCGGGAGAAGGCCTCGAACCCGAGGATGGTTTTGCTGCGCACGGAGACAACCGGCTGGAAAAACACGGAGATGCTTTCGTCAGTCAGGACCGTGTTGATGTCCTTTTGGTTCAGCGCGGGCTTTGGGGCCTGGGGGGATGCGGCTTGCGGCATGAGCGGGAGTCCTCCGGGGGTGCGTGGCCAACTTCGTATGTTCAAAACTAAGTATAAGCTAATGAACTGGAGGGCACAAGACGATTCCAATCGCGTGCTACGCTAAGTGTTTGGATGAATCTGTACATTTCTGGCGGCATCGGGTATTGCGGGACAAGGCGGGGCGGCATCGGGGGCCCCCCTTCCCGCCTGGAGTAGGTGAGGAGCGCCAAGCATGGGCAAAGCGGAAAATACGCCGGAAGTTATTGATATTCTGGCGGTTGACGACGAGCAGGTGAATCTGCTGCTGCTGGCGGGGCTGTTGCGACGCGAGGGCGTCAACGTTGTGGCCGCGCGCAGCGGCTTTGAGGCCCTCACGCTTACGGCCCGGCACGATTTCGCCCTCATCCTCCTTGATGTCATGATGCCCGGCATGGACGGCTTCACCACCGCCGAGCGCCTCCGCGCCGACGAGCGCACCCGGCACATCCCCATCATCTTCATCACCGCCATCAGCAAAGAGCAGCGCCATATCTTCAAGGGCTACGAGGCCGGCGCGGTGGACTATCTCATCAAGCCCTTCGAACACGAGATTCTCAAGAACAAGGTCCAGGTCTTTGTGGACATGCACCGCCAGCGCCTGGCCGTGCAGCGCGCCAGCGAGGCCCTGGCGAAGACCGTGGACGAGCTGCGGACCAGCAGCCAGGCGCTTTCCGACAGCCGCGCCCGCTACGCGAGCCTGTTCACCTCCATGTTCAACGGCTTTGCGCTGCTTTCCCACGGTGATGGGCCCATGGACCTCGCGCAGGCGCGCGTGTTGGAGATCAACCCGGCCATGGAGCAGATTCTCGGCCGCCCGCGCGAGGTCTTGCTGGACCAGCCCCTGGGGTTGGCGCTGCCGAACCTGGATGGGTATCTGCGCGATTTCGCCGCTGAGGTGGCGCGCTCGGGCAAAAGCGGCCTCATCGAGAGCTATCTGACCGACATCAAACGCTGGCTGCGCATGCAGGCCTATGTGCCGGGGCCAGGCCTCCTGGCCCTGGTGGCCGAGGACGTGACCGGCCGGCGCAAGGCCGAGGAGACCATTCAGGAGCGCACCTTTCAGGACCCGTTGACCGGCCTGGCCAACCGCGCGTTGTTTCTGGACCGTCTGGACCAGTCCATGGAGCGCTCTCGCCGTCGGCTCAACTACCTGTATGCCGTGCTTTTCCTTGATCTGGACCACTTCAAGCCCATCAACAGCAGCCTGGGGCACGCCGCGGGCGACAAGGTGCTGCGCGCCGTGGCCGAGAAGATCAAAGGCGTGGCGCGCGGGCTGGACACCGTGGCCAGGTGCGGCGCCGACGAGTTCGCGTTGATTCTGGAGGAGCTGAAAAATCCGAGCGAGGCCTTGCGCGTGGCCCGGCGCATTTGCCAGGAGCTGGCCCGGCCCATGGATGTGGATGGCCATGCCCTGCATTTTTCGGCCAGCGTGGGCGTGGTGCTGGGCCCGGCGGACTACGCCCACCCGGAGGAGCTGCTGCAGGACGCCGGCATCGCCATGGAGCATGCGCGCGCCCTTGGCGGCGGCAAGGTCAAGGTCTTCAAATGGGCCATGCGCACCCGCGCCCAGTACGCGCTCAACGTCAATCAGAGCATGCACCTCGCCCTGGAGCGCCAGCAGTTCCGCCTGCACTATCAGCCCATCTTCAGCCTCAAGGACAGCACGCTGGCCGGATTCGAGGCCCTCATCCGCTGGCAGGTGGACGGCAGGCTCATCCCTCCCGGGGACTTCATCCCCCAGGCGGAGCAGACCGGGCTTATCGTGCCGATCGGCCAGTGGGCCCTGGCCGAGAGCTGCGAGAAAACCGCCGCCTGGGCCGCGCGCTTCAATCTGCCCAGAAATTTCACCATGGCCGTGAACCTTTCGGCCAAGCAGTTCGCCCAGCCGGACCTGATGCGCCAGCTGGCCCGCACGCTGGAGGAAAACCATCTGGAGCCGGGCCGCCTCAAATTGGAGATCACGGAAACGTTGGTGATGCAGAACCCGGAGATTGTGGTGCACAAGCTGCGCGGCCTGCGCGAAATGGGCGTCAAGGTCAGCATCGATGACTTCGGCACCGGCTATTCCTCGCTCTCCTACCTGCGCCGCTTCCCCATCAACACGCTCAAGGTGGACCGCAGCTTCGTCTCCGATCTCGACGCCTTCGAGAACCTCATCATCGTGCGCACCATTGTGAGCCTGGCGCACAACCTGGGCTTCGACGTGGTCGCCGAGGGCATAGAGAACGAGCGCCAGCGGGACTTCCTGGCCGAACTCAACTGCGAGTACGGGCAGGGCTTCCTGTTCTCCAAGCCGTTGGACGAGGAGCAGACCGAGGATTTGCTGTCCGTGTGTTGCGCCAAACCCTCCAGCGGGTCGCCCGTCGGGTCGTGACATGCCGACAGCCCCCGTCCCGCGCCGTTTGAAGGGGAGCCTCCACAGATTGCTTGTGGAGCTGGTGGCGCTGGCCTTGCTGCCGGCGCTGGCGATTTCCCTTGCCAATCATCTGCGCGACCGCGCCCTGGAGCGTGAGGACGCCGTGTTGGGAGCCGCCCGCGCCGCCGGGCAGGTGGCCCGCGCCCTCGGACAGGAAACCGCCAACGCCCGGGCCCTGCTCGACATGCTGGCCGCGAACCCCGTGTTGCGGCGGTGCCGCGGTCCGGCCTGCCAGCTGGCGCTGATGGAGCTTCCCCGCGTGGCGCCGCGCTATACCAATGTGCTGCTTGCGCGCCAGGACGGACGTGTTCTTGCCGCCGCCAGGGCGGACTCCGCCCCGGCCAACCTGACGGACAGCCCGGCGCTTGCGCAGATCCGGGCCGGGCAGGGCTTCGCCGTGGGCTTGAGCCATGCCAACGGGAGCGTGCTGGTGAACTACGCCGCGTCTCTGCATGGCGCCGCCGGCCACGCCCCGCGGGCGCTGGTGGCCCAGCTGCCCCTGGCCGAGGTGGCCGGCATTTTCGAGGAGTCGGGCCTGCCGCAAGGCAGCACCTTGGTGCTGGCGGCGCAAAACGGCCGGGTGCTCTACCGCCTGCCCGACGCCAAACGCTACGAGGGGGCGCAATTGCCTGCGGACGAGGAGGCCATGCTGCGCAGCGGAGCGGACGAGTCGCGCGGCTGGGGGGCGGGCCTGGACGGCGTGGAGCGCTACTATGTCATGAAGCGGCTGAACATCCGCCCGGGCGGGGCCTGTTACGTGCGCGTGGGCATCCCGCGCGAGGCGGTCTACGCGAGCAGCGCCGCCAAGCTCACCCGCCACCTTCTCGTCATGGCGCTCATCGTGATGTTCACGCTTGCGCTGTCTCGGGCGTGGGCCCGCCGCCGCATTCTCCTCCCCGTGGCCGGCATTCTGAAAACCGTGCGCGCGTTGCACGCCGGCGATTTCTCCGCCCGCACCGACCTTGGCGGCGTCGGGGGCGAGCTGGGCGAGCTGGCCAGCTCGGTGGATCATATGGGCGAGTCGCTGCTGCGCAACCGCCAGGAACAGGAGACCGCCCGCAACGCCCTGTTCGAAAGCGAGGAGCGCCTGCGGGCCGTGTTCAACGCCTCCAGCGACGGCATGCTGCTGCTTGTGCCCGATGGACGGGTGCTGGCCATGAACGACAGCGCGGCCAAGCGGCGCGGCAAAACGCCAGCGGAGCTCGCCGGAAAGAACATCCTCGACCTCATCCCCGTCTATGTGCGCAACGGCCGCCGCGCCCGCTTCGAGGAAGTGGCGAGCACGGGCCAGCCCCTGCGGTTCGAGGAGGAGCGCGAGGGCCGCACCTACGCCATCCGTCTGTACCCCGTGCGCGATCAGGCGGGGGACATCGTGCAGATCGCCAGCTTCTCGCGTGACATCACCGAGCGCAAGCTGGCCGAGCGCGCCCTCACCGCCGCCAAGGAGGCCGCCGAGGCCGCCAGCCAGGCCAAGAGCGCGTTTCTTTCCAACATGAGCCATGAACTGCGCACGCCGCTCAACGGCCTGCTCGGCATGCTCCAGCTGCTGCACGGCGAAACCGACCCCGGGCAGCGCGGCGAGTATCTCGACTGGGCCACCCAGTCGGCCCAGCAGATAACCCGGCTGGTGAACGACATTTTGGATTATGCCGCGCTGGGCTCCGGCGAGGCGCGCATTGAGCATGTGCCCTTCCGCCTTGCCGAGGTCTTTGGGCCGTTGACCACGGAATACGCCGCCTGCGCCGAGGCCAAGGGGCTTTCCTTTGCGACGGAGGCGGCCGCCAGCCTGCTGGAGCAGCCGCTCATGGGCGACCCGCGCCACTTGGCCCAGCTGCTGCGGCAGGTTCTGGACAACGCCGTGAAGTTCACCGCCACGGGCGGCGTGCGCTTGTCGGCCTTCGTGTCCTGCCGGGACGCGGACACCTGCACCCTGCGTATCCAGGTGAAGGACACGGGCATAGGCATTGAGCCGGAAGCGCTGGCGCGGGTGTTCAAGCCCTTTGTGCAGGCCGAGGCCCCGCTCACCAAAAACTACCCCGGCGCGGGCCTGGGGCTGGCCATGGCCCGGGAGCTGGCCGTGCGCATGGGCGGCAACCTGGAGCTGTCCAGTCAGCCGGGAGCGGGCAGCACCTTTGTTTTGAGCTTGAGCTTTTTGCCCGCGCCGCTTGTCTAGGCGCAAAACCGCAACGCCCGGCGACATTGCGGCGGCCTTGCCCCGTTGGTGGGACCGGCTGCGCGGCCTTGCCTCTCCGACCCGGATGGAGTACGCAGGCGCATAATTTCGCCGCCACGGGCCCGCGCCATTCGGCCCGGCGGCGCGTGGAGCCCCATGCGCTATCTCGGCATTTTCCTGGTCTGTCTCTCCTCCATCGCGTTCGAGATTCTTCTCGTGCGCCACTTCGCCATCACCAATTGGAGCGAATACGGCTATTGGGTCATCTCCATGGCCATGGCCGGATACTCGGTCAGCGGCGTGGTGCTGTGCATGTTCGGCCAGGCGTTTGAACGCCGCCAGGCCGCGCTGTTCCACGCCCTGCCCCTGGCCATGCTGCTGCTGGGCGCGTTGGGCTACGCCGCTCTCGGGCTCATTCCCTTCAATCCGCTGGAGCTGCAGAACGAGGCGCTGTTCGCCGGCCAACTGGTGAACATCGGCAAGTACTACCTCGCGCTGTTCCCGTTCTTTTTCGCCTCGGGCCTGTATGTGGGCCTGTCGTTCTTGGCCCGGCAGGAGAACATCCCCAAGGTCTACATGGCCGACCTGGTGGGCGCGGGGCTGGGCGCGGCGTGCGTGCTGGGCGCGCTGGCCTTTGTGCCGCCGTTTTGGGCCCCGCTTTTGCTGCTGCCGCCGCTGGCCCTGGCCGCCCTCACCAGCCTGCCGGGCAAAAAGGCCGCAGCCCGCGCCGGGTTCGTCCTGCTCACCCTGGCCGCCTGCGCCTGCGCGGCCTTTGTCATTGTGCGGCACAACAACGCCGGCTTCAGCCAATACAAGCCCGTCTCCGCCGCCATGAACGTGGAGGACAACCGCATCGTCTCCGAGGTGCGCAGCCCGCGCGGCTACTACCTGCTGCTTGATAATTACATGGAGCGGCATGATGTGGACCTCTCCAACAATTACGATCTGCTTGGCGCGGGCGGGCCGCCCCCGGCCCTGGGCCTGTACCGCGACGGCGAGAGGCTTGCCGCCCTGCCGCGCGCGGCGGCCTACGACACCGGCTATGTGAAGGCCGCGCTGGACACGCTGCCCTACCTGCTGCGCAAGCCCGGGCACGTGCTGCTGGCCGGCACGCGCGGAGGCTTCCGCCTGCGCGAGGCCCTGGAGCTGGGCGCGGGCCGGGTGGACAGCGTGGAGAGCGACCCCGTGCTGCTGCATCTGCTGCTTACCTATCCGCCCAGCGCGCCGCCCACGGGCTATGCCATGCGCCTGCCCCTGGCCGAGACCCCGCCCGCCGCGAACGCCACGGCCGAGGCCGCCGCGCCGGAAGCGCCCGAACCTCCCGAAAACGCTGGCGCCGCCGGAAGCCATCTGTCGCCGGCGCCGCGCCAGGCCTTCACCATCGGGCGCAACGCCCCCACCGGCCACGCCTCCGCGCCGCGCTTGGCCTCGCCCCTGGCCGAGGCCCAGGCCGCGCGCAAACCTTACAGCATCATCGACATCTCTCCAGAGTTCCTCGACCAGGGACAGGCCAACAAGTACGTGCTCACCGCCGAGGGCGTGGCCAGCCTCGTGCGCGCCCTGGACTCCCGCGGCATCCTCTCCCTGCCCATGGGCATAAGCGAGCTGCCCGTCTACGCGCTCAAGGCCGCGGCCACCGTGCGCGCCGGGCTTTTGCTCGCCGGTGTGGCCGATCCCGCCCGGCACATGCTCGTGGTGCGCAGCGCCTTCACCGCGCGCATTCTGGCCTGCCGCGCGCCCTTTTCCAAAAACGACATCGCCCGCGCCCGCGCCTTCGCCGCCGAGCGCAGCTTCGACACCGCCTACTTCCCCGGCATCGACCCCGCCAGCGAGGAGATCTTCAACGACCTGCCGCCCGTGTCCTTCGAGAACGTCACCAGCGACACCGTCGCCGGAGACGACACCGCCCGCGCCCGCGACGCCCTGATGGATGATCTGGTGGCCTTTCTGCGCGACGGCAAAACCGACTCCTCCAGCTTCCGGTTCTTCAACCTTGCGCCCAGCACCCAGGACCGCCCCTTCTTCCACGAGATCATCCGCCTGCACCGCATCCCCGAGGTGCTGGCGCGCATAGAGCTGCTGCCCAGGCAGGAAATCGGCTATCTCGTCAACATCGCCGTGCTCGTCCAGGCCGCCGCCTTCGCCCTCATCGTCTTTCTGCTGCCGCTGGCCCGCCGGCGCGGGCTGGGAGGCATCACCGCCCCGCGCGTGCTGCAGGGCTTCGGCTATTTCATGTGTCTCGGCCTCGGCTTTCTGTTCATCGAGATTGTGCTCATCGAGCGCTGCACCTTCTTCCTCAACGATCCCTCGCGCGCCTTCGCCCTCGTGCTTTCCTCCATGCTCATCGCCTCCGGGCTGGGCAGCGCCGCCTCCGCGCGCTTCATCGCCCGGCCGCGCGCGGGCATACGCCTTGCCTGCGCCTGCGCCGCAACCCTCGCCGCGCTGCTGCTGCTTTTGCTGCCCCATGTCCTCAACAATGCCCTGGCCTGGCCGGAATACGCCAAGGCCGCCCTCGTCATCGCCATAGCCGCGCCGCTGGGCTTCTTCATGGGCATGCCCTTTCCGCTGGCCCTCTCCACCTACCGCGGGGCCACCAGCGCCTTCATCCCCTGGGCCTGGAGCGTCAACGGCGCGCTCTCCGTCGTCGCCACGCCCCTGGCAAACATCCTCGCCGTCAGCTTCGGCTATACCGCCGTGTTCGGGGCTTCCCTCGCCCTCTACGCCATGGCCGCGCTCCTCGCGCCGGACAGGCCGGGCGATGCGGGCGTGGGGGGGCAGGCGACGGCGGAGTAGGGGAGAACGGCTTCAGAGTCCGTGGGGCGCCCCCCCACGCCCCCTCATATGGGCTGGTCGGAGAGCTCCGGGTATGCGAGGGCGACGCAAGGCGGACGGACGGGCGTAAGAGCCTCCGGCGGCCAAAGGGCCTGAGGCCCTTTGGGATCCCCATAGGGTGGGCAGGGGGTGGCGGAAAGGGCAGGGCGCAGAGGTGCGCCAGCTGGCGCATGCGCGCGGGTTTTCCGCGTTGCC
>MNUQ01000166.1 GCA_001871085.1 Desulfovibrionaceae bacterium CG1_02_65_16 | reverse complement strand
GGGTGGGGTGGGTTTGGTGTTCGTCTCCCGGGCCCGCGTTTCGCAAAATCTGCTTTCCTATGAGCATGCGCCGTGCCAACACATGTTTCCAGCGTAAAACCAACATATTGAAGAAATTTGCGGCGGGTTGGGTCGCTTGGCGTGGCCTTCATTTGTGCAGATATATGCAGAAAAGTGCAATGCATTTGTGCAAAAGCGGCGGAGTTGGGCTGTCCTTTGGTCGCGTTGAAAGCACAACAACTGGTTATGCCAGGACTTTTGGCGTGCAATTGGGCGCGCAGCCGTCCAACATGCGCAACACCTCGGCGCGCGCCCCCGGGGCGAAGCGCAGGCACAACACCTCGCGTCCGGCCTGATCCGCGCCAAGGGAGGTGAACATGGCCAGCCCGTCGCAGGCCTCCAGCAGAAAACGGAAGAAGGCGACCTCGGCCCTGGCCAGGCGCAGATACAGCACGTCGGAGCGCATGATGCTCAAACCTCCAGAGGGGTGGCGAGCATCTCCCGCACTTCGCGCAGGATCTTTTCCCTGTGCAGGCGCACTTGCTCGGGGATGCGCATGATCATGTCCAGCTGGCGGGTATGAATGATGAGGTAGCCCAGCACGCGCAGGCGGTCCCTAAGCTCGTGCGTGGGCAGCTCCTCCACCCGGGCGATGAGCGCGTCGTTTTTCACCTCGATGCTGAAGCCGAACTCGGCCAGGATGCCGGAGACAAAGGCGATGCGCCGCTCGCGCCGGGTGATCTCGGCCGCGCCGCCACGGAACTGGAAGCTCACGTAGTTTTCCCGCGCCCGCTCGCCCACCAGCGCCTCAATGGTCACAAAATGGTACCCGAAACGCGAGGACAGCGAGACAAAGGCTCTGGAGAGCAAAATGTGATTCCACGCGCCGAAGTCGAAATCGCCGGTGATGGAGATTTCCGGGTTGGTGGATGATTCGTACATGATGGACAAAAAGCCGCGAGCGTCCACCGGCGGCGGCCCGGCCCAGGGCACGGCGCTGATGCCCGCCCACACGGCCTGAAATGGCGGGGAGTCGATATCCTCCAGGCGGATGAACTTGCCCTCCGGCTGGGGGCGGAAGGCGTCCTCCAGGTTGATGATCCACCACTGCATGGCCGCGCCGCCGGCCCACAGCTGCTTGGCCTGATGCTCGGCGAAGTCCTGCTGGCTGCGTCCGAAGTCGAACATGGCGTCCACCGCGCGCTGATGAGCGATGCGCGCCACGTCGCGCACGGTTTTGCAGTTGACCGCGCGGAAATCCGCGTCCTCCGGCGCGGGCAGGGTGTTGGCCGAAAGCAGCTCCAAAAGTTCGCACAGGCGCGTGTGCACGGGCGAGCCCTTCATGAACGAGCCTGCCGTCCCGGGCGCGCCAGCGGCCTCGGCCGGCAGGTCGCCCTCGCCTCCGCAGGCGCCGGGCGCTGCGGCCGCGGGGGCATCCGCGCGGGCGTCGGTTTCGGCCTCGCTTGCCGTTTCGGGCGCGGGCTCCGGGCCGCAGCGCAGCACGCGGAAGACGCCGTCGGGCCATTGCAGCCACTCGAAACGCGCCGGCGCGCCCAGCCCACGCGTAAGGTCGCGGGCCAACGCGGCCAGCCGCGCGCCCTCCTCCGGGTCCAGCCCGGCCGCCTGGGCCGAGGCCTCGGGGGCGGTGCTGTTGCAGGTGCCGCGGGTGGCGGTTTCCGGCGCGGCGAGCATGCCCACGCACAGGGAGACGTCGATGTCCGGAATGCCGCGCGAAAGGCGGCGGGCCATGGCCTCGGGCGAATATTTCCCCGCCACGGCGCGTCGGTAGGCGTTTGCCGCGTCGGCGCAGGGCACGGAGAATTCCGCCGGGTAGGAGCCGGTGAAGCCCTGCCCCTCGCCCAGGCTGTTGGGCAGTACGCAGAGGTGGGTCTCCCCGCGGGCGGTAAGCTTGCCGCAGGCCGCTTCAATGGCGTTGCGCAAGGGCTCGGGCAGGGGCTCGGCCAGAATGAGCGCCTGGATTTCGCGGCTCATGGCCGTGAGCGCGGCGTCGTCCGTGCCGCAGATGGTGGGGATGCGCCCGGACAGGCCGTCGTCGTCGGTTGGCGCGCCCGCGTCGTACAGGCTCTGGATGCGCCGGGCCATTTCCTCGCGCAGGCCCGGCTGGGAGGCGAAAAGCTCGTAAGCGCAGGCGCCCACCACGAAGCCCTCAGGCACGGGCAGGCCCAGGTGGTTCTTCACCTCGCCAAGCTCCGCCAGGCGCGCGCCCATAAGGTCGGCCTGACTGGCGTCGACGCCGCGCAGGTCGGCCACCAGCTCGCCGCAGACCGGAGGCTTGCGGCGGCCCAGCACTTCCTCCACCTGGGCGCTTATTTCCAAAAACTTGGGGCGCAGGCGCGTGGCGCTTTGCGGGGCCAGGGCGTCCAGGTGTTTGATCATGCGGAAGGCGTTGACGATGACCGAGGTTGCGCCGGCGCGCAAAAAGGTCATGCCGAAGACGCGGCCGTCGGTGGTGGCGCGCTCCATGTCGGCCAGGGTGGAAAGAAGGCGCTTGCCTGCGGTGAGCAGCAGCCGGAAGTTGGTGTGGCGGCGGCGGAATTCCGCGCCAATGCGTTCCGCATCGCCCGCGGTGGGGCGTTTTATTTCGCGGCCGAAAAGGGCGCGAATGGCTTGGAGCAGACCAGCCATAGGCAGCCTCCTTGAACTTTTCTCATACCGGCGCGGCGCTGAAATAGCAAACCGCCCGGGACGGGCTGGCCGGGGGGCTACCTGGCGCGGCCGTAATAGGTGTTGATCTCCTGCTGGGCGTGCTCAATGGAGCCGGCGTCCACAAGCTCCTCCAGCGGAAAATGGACCGCGCGCATATCGTAGTTCTCGTTGTACAGCTCGGTGAGCTGCACGCGCAGGGCGGCGTGCCTGCGCATAAGCTCGTTGTAGTCCTGCTCGCGGGTGGCCACGTCCTTCGGGTCCGGCGGGCCGCCAAGCCTGCGGCCAGGCGCAAAAGACAGGGCGGCCAGGGCATATTCCTGCGCGGCCTCGGCGAAGTTTCCGCTTTTGCGCAGGGTTTCGCCGCAGAGCGCCATGTAGCGCATGCTGCGCGCGTTGCGGAAGCGGGCGGGGTGGCTCGTCTCGTCCACCATGGCGTCGACGTAAAGAATGGCCTCGCTGATGCTGCGCAGGGTGTGCTCCAGGTTGGCTGGATCATATTGCGTGTGCGAGAGCACCGCCGATACGCGCGCCGAGCAGGAGCCCAGCGCCCGGTGCATGGTCTGAACATATTGGTAATAGGCGTAGGCCTCGTACGAGCCGAACAGCATGACTCCGACGACGAGCCCGGACAGAAGACGCATGATCCGCTTGTTCACTCGAGCCTCTGCGGTTCGTTGTTGCGGGCGACGCCGTCTGTTCGGTGGGACGGCGGGACAGGGGACGGATCATTCCGCCGGGCGGGGGAATGAATGCGCCCCCGGCAGCCATGGGTCGCCGGGGGCGCTGTGAACAGTGGCCTTTTCGGAAGCGGAAGGGGTTAGGCTTCCTTCTTGGCCTTGGACTTGTTCATGGACAGGCCGATGCCGTTGAAGATGTCGAAGATGGCATAGCCGTACCACATGGTGTAGATGACGTAGAAGATGAGCAGGCTGACCACCACGGGCACCCGCTCCGCGACCTTCTCGCCCTTGATGCCGAAGAAGTTGTACGCGGGCTCCACGGCCTTGGTGGTGACCATGTTCACGGCCTCGGCCTCTTCAACCTTCTTTTGCTTTTGCAGCTCCTTAACCAGGGGGTTCAGCAGACCCCACCAGGCCTTCATGCTCTTCATGCCGTCGGCGTCGCCGAACATCTCGGCCACGGACTGGGAGTCATTCATGTAGAGCTTGTCGGAGGCGGAAACCACCATGCCCAGCATCTTGCCCAGGTCGCCGTTGATGTGCACGGCGTTGTCCTTGACCTCGGCGGTGAGCCCGGCGTGGTTTACCAGTTTGGCGGCTTCGGCGGCGGCTTCGGCGTCCTTCTGCTTTACGGTCACATCGACGGCGCTGCCGTCAATGCCGGCGACCTTCTTGCTCACCGCGGGAATGTAGTAGGCCGATCCCTTGGCGAGGCTGTTGAACAGCTCGTCGGAGTAAGTCAGCCCGTTGACTTTTCTGCCCTGCTCATCGGTGAGCACGGGCGAGAAGATGAAGAACAGGACCACAAAGAACGAGCCCAGCAGCGTGAGCCCCTTGACGAACAGCTTTTTGTTATGAACCAGCATGTTAGGCCTCCGAGCTGCGCAGCTTGCCGATGTTGGAGAAGAACTTGTAGAACACCCAGGCCCCAAAGAAGATGACGACCGCCCAGAACAGCCAGTTGCCGACCGTCTCAATGCCGTTGATCACTTCCTTGGGGATGTTGATGTACCCCAGCTCCACGAACTTCTTGGGCAGGGTGGCGAGCCGGTTGATGAAGCCGGCCAGGATGCTGATGGCGTAAAACCCGCGAATGTGGATGCCCTTGACGACCTTGGTGGTCAGCGCGCCGATCTGGATGCCCACCAGGGAGCCGAGCAGCATGCCCATGGCCAGCGAATAGAACACGAAGCCGTAAATGGCGTACTGGGCGATGGAGCCGATGCCGGCGGTGAAGATGATCTGCAGGATGTCGGTGCCGACAGTGGTCATGGAGGAGACGCCGAAGATGTACACGAACATGGGGAAGGTGACGAAGCCGCCGCCAGCGCCCATGATGGTGGCCAGTATGCCCACGATCAAGCCGCCCAGGGCCACGATGACGCCGGCGATCTGCTTGCCGCCGGGCACGAAGTCCTCGTCAAAGGTGATCATGGGGCCGAGCTTGAGGGTTTGCAGCTTGGTGGCCAGACCGGTGGTGGTGGAGGGGCCGCCGTGGGCGTCGCCGGAGACGGCGCCGGGCTTTTTGCTGGCGCGGGTGGCGCTCAGAAAGTCGAACAGGGCGTAGAAGCCGAGGAAGCCCAGAATGCCCGCGTACACGATGCTGATGAACGTATCGGAGAGGATGGGGTCTTTTTTGTACAGGCCGTTCTGAATGGCGCCGCCGATGAACGTGCCGCCGGTGGAGCCCACGAGGAACCAGATGGCCAGCTTGGCGGAGACGTTGCCGAGCTTCTTGTGCACGGCGGTGCCCATGATGGCCTTGGCGAAGATGTGGAACATGTCGGTGCCGACGGCCAGGATGCCTTTGACGCCCGCGGCCATGAGCGCCGGGGTGATGATGAAGCCGCCGCCAGCGCCGATGCAGCCGGTGATGAGGCCGGCCGCCAGGCCGATGCCGATGGAGATGAGGAAGATGCTGTCGGAGTAGAACGCCGGGCCATAGGCGTGTTTGCCGCCGATGAAGTCGCCAGCGAACGCGTAGTTGATGACCAGAATGGGCACGATCATCAACGCCAGGAGCAGCATCTTCTTTCTATTGTGCAGGATGGACATGGACATCTCCATGTCCCATTTCGCATGGGCGATGGACCCCTGCTTCAACAGCTCGTAGAGTTCCCTACATACTCCCATCAAACTCTCCTCCGTGCTAAAAGTTTCGGTTCCCCGGAACCGGCGCTACTCGGTCCAGATTTTCAGCCCCACAAATCAACTGGGCATGCCGCTAGGGTGCGGCTTTGCCCTTGAGTGCCTTGTGCTCGCAGGCGTCCTGCAGTTTGAAGACCAGCTCCTCTATGTCCACCGGCTTCATGAGGTAGTCGAAGGCGCCAAGCTCCAGGCCCTTCATGGCCGTTTCCACATGCGCGTGGCCCGAGAGCATGAGAACGGCCACGCCGGGGTGGCTGGCGGCGATGTGCTTCAGCGCCTCAATGCCATCCATGCCGGGCATCTTCACGTCCAGCACCACGGCGTCCACCGCGGGGTTTTGCTTCAGCCAGGCCAAAGCCTCCGCCGCGCCGCCGACGTTCTCGGCCTCTATGCCACGCCGCCCCAACCGTTTGGCCAGCGTTTCGCGAAAGTCCTGTTCGTCATCTACCAGAAGCACCCTCATGCCCCCTCCCGCGCTGCGGCTGTGGAAAGCCGGTCAAGGTGGGCGGCCAGGTTCTCCAGGGCCGCCTTGAGCGCGCCCATATCCGGCCGCTTCTCCACCACCAGGGCGCCTTCAATGGTCAGTTGGGGAGCCTCGTCCTCAAACATGTGCAGCACAACGGCGACCTGGTTGGCCTGGGCTTTGAGCGCGTGGGCCACCTCGGCCAGGCTTGCACCCGCGGCTTCGGGGTCAAGCACCAGCACCTGCGGAGGCCGGGAGCCGCAAAGCGCCCGCAGCAGGCTTTCGGCGTTGGGCAGCGCGCTGGCCGCATGCCCCAGTCCGGTCAACTCGCGGCACAGGAACTCCCGCACATGCGGGTTCCTATCCATGACGGCGATGTTGAGATGGGTGGTTGCGGACATTGGCGCTCCTTGCGTGGAGAGCTAGAGGCAAAAGCCATGCCAGAACGCCGCAACATTTAACATGTTGAAATTTATGTATATAATTTAACAATGGGCAAAGGGGAGGCCAAGGCTGACATCGCTGACTGTCAGCTTTCTTTACAGTCCGTTAAGGCGGCGGGGAGAGGGAGCGGTCACTCCAGCTTGAGGGAGTATTGGGCGAGCTTGTGACGCAGCGTGCGCGGGCTTATGCCAAGCAGCTCGGCCGTGCGCTGTTTGCTGCCGCCGGCGTGGTGGAAGGCGCGCAGCATGGCGGCGGTCTCTGCGCGGCGCACCACGATGTCCAGGTTCAGCTCTTCGGGATCAAGGTGGTGGTGCCCGGCGGCGTGCAGGCTGTGTTGTTCGTGTCCCAGCTCCAGGCGCATCTCCAGGGGCAGGTCCTCCGGCCGCACGGGGTCGTCGGTGGTGTGCAGCAACGCCACGCGCTCCATGAGGTTTTTGAGCTCGCGCACATTGCCCGGCCAGTGGTGGCGGGCCAGCAGAGCCAGGGCCTCGGTCGAAAGCTGGAGGTTCGGCCTATGATAATGGTGGCCGAAGAGCCACAGGAAGTACTCGGCCAGGGGGGGCACGTCGTCGCTGCGCTCGCGGAGCGAAGGCAGGGCGATGGGAATGACGTTGAGGCGGTAGAACAGATCGGGGCGGAAGCGTCCGGCGCGGACCATGTCGGGCAGGGCGCGGTTGGTGGCGGCCACAATGCGCGCGCGGAACCCCAGATCCTTTTCGCCGCCGAGGCGCTTGAACGTGCGCTCCTCCAGCACGCGTAAGAAATCCACCTGGTTGGGCAGGGGAATTTCGCCCACTTCGTCGAGAAAGAGGGTGCCGTCGGCCGCCAGCTCAAAACTGCCTTTCTGCAGGCGCGTGGCTCCGGTGAAGGCCCCGGGCTCGTGGCCGAAGAATTTGTCGGCGAAGAGCTCGCCGCTGAGCACGCCGCAGTTCACCGGTACAAAGGGCCGGCCGCTGCGGTTGCTGAGGGTGTGCAGCAGCCGGGCGAAAATCTCCTTGCCGGTGCCGGATTCGCCGGTGAGCAGCACGGGGGCGTCGCTGCCGGCCACTTGGATGGCCACGCGGTACAGCGAGCGCATGGCGTCGGACCGGAAGAGCAGCCCCGCCTCGTGCATGGCGGCGCTGGCCTCGGGGTCTGCCTCCAGCATCTGCGGCAAAATCTTGCCGCCGTATGCGCGTGGATCCATCATGGCATATTCCTTCGCACTTTCACAAAAAACGAGGTCTGACGCGTCTTCCTGGCGTGCTGGGACGCTGGGCGGAGAATCCTGGGAGCATGACGCTGGCCTGAGGCGCTTTCCATCGCCTGCGGCCGGGCCGTTCCGGAGCGGCTAAAACTGGCCGTCCGGCAAGTCTTTGCCGTTTATGCGGCAAGTTCTTGCCGTTTATCTGGTTCGGCAGGGCGAGTCAAGCTTGTAAAATCAATATGTTACACATTGGCCCGCTTCTTGATAATAAGGGGAGTCCACTGCGCGGGCCAAGGGGCTGGCGAGGCAGGCTGGGCAATACAGAGATGATTCAGAGGAGCGGGAATGAAGATGGACCACTTGAGACTCCCGGCGAAAATCGCCCTGTTCGCATTGTTCGGCGTGCTGCTGTTTGCCGTGGCCGCCTACGCCTCCGGCAACGAAACCGCCTCCGCCATGGCCGCGGCCACGGATGGCGCGCACCTTGGCCCGGACACGGGCGTGGCCTGGTGGGTGTGGCCGCTGGTGCTGTTGTTCTTCTGCTTCATCCTTGGCATCATCGCCGTGCTGGCGGGCGTGGGCGGCGGCGTGTTGTATGTGCCGCTGGTGAGCGGGTTCTTCCCCTTCCACCTCGACTTTGTGCGCGGCGCGGGCCTCATGGTGGCCCTGGCCGGCGCGCTGGCGGCCGGTCCCGGTCTGCTCAAGCGCAACTTCGCCAGCTTGCGTCTGGCCATGCCCGTGGCGCTCATCGCCTCCTCCTGCGCCATTGTGGGCGCATATCTCGGCATGGCTCTGCCCACCAACGTCGTGCAGCTTTGCCTGGGCGGCACCATCATGTTCATCGCCATTTTGCTCCTGGTTTCCAAAAACACCGCGCACCCGGTGGTGACCAAGCAGGACGCGCTCAGCCTGGCGCTGGGCATGGACGGCGCCTACCATGACCCCGCCACCGGCGAGTTGGTGCAGTGGAAGACCCACCGCACGCTGCCGGGCCTGCTGCTGTTCATCGTGATCGGCGTCATGGCCGGCATGTTTGGCCTGGGCGCGGGCTGGGCCAACGTCCCGGTGCTCAACCTCATGATGGGCGCGCCCCTCAAGGTGGCCGTGGGCACCAGCAAGTTCCTGCTCTCCATCACCGACACCTCCGCCGCCTGGGTGTACCTGAACAAGGGCTGCGTCATCCCGCTCATGGCCATCCCCTCCATCATCGGCCTCATGCTGGGATCGTTTGTGGGCGTGCGGCTGCTGGCCAAGGCCAAGCCGACCTTCATCCGCTACATGGTCATCGGCGTGCTGCTGCTCGCGGGCGGCAAGGCGCTGATGAAGGGTTTGGGCATTTAGCACCGCGCGGCGCGCACAACTCAAAGGCAGTCGCTGGCCGCCGCATCTGGTCGGCAGCGCATCCATAAGGAGAAAGACAATGAGCGAACAACTGAAGCACAACGGCAAGGCTTCACCCGCGCAGATCACCTACGCCAACATGCTGTTCTACGGCGCCTGGAGTGGGCTTGGCATCATGGTCATCACCTATCTGCTGTATGTCTCCGGGCTCATCAGCCCGCACGTGCCCTTGAAGGAGATCCCGCTGCTGTGGTCGCAGCCGGTGAACACCTATCTTGAGATCGGCAACGTGCCCCACGGCTGGGGCTGGACCGCGCTCATCGCCAAGGGCGACTTCCTCAACTTCGTTGGAATCGTGCTCCTGGCGTCCATGACGCTTGTTTGCTATATTCCGCTCATTCCGTCACTCATGAAGCGTGGCGAAAAGGGCATGGCCTTAATGGCTTTTGCCGAAGTCCTCGTGCTGGCTCTGGCCGCATCCGGCCTGGTTAACGGCGGCGGACACTAGACCGGCAACGTCTTCCGGCGGGGGCCGCGCCGCCAACGCCCCAGGCGCATTGGCGCGACCCCGTCGGAAGGAGAACAACGTGGATAAAACAGTGGCGACACGCGCACCTTTGGCCCCGTTTCTGGGCCTTGCCGCAAGCGGCCTGGACCGGGCCGACCTGCCGCGCATTCTGCGGGCCCTGCCCTTTGGGGTGGCCGTGCTGGATCAGGAGCGCCGCACCCTGTTTCTGAACAGCGCTCTGGAGAGGCTGACCGGCTATGAAAGCGCCGAGGTGGCGGGCGTGCCCTGTAGGCATGTGCTGCGTGGCAGCTTCTGCATGCACCACTGCCCGCCGTTGGCCTGCGCCAAGGCCGGCCGCGCAGTGTGCGAGGCCGAAAGCCGCGAGGGCACGCTCATCAACCGCCACCGCCGGCTGGTGCACGTGCGGCTCACCAGCGTGCCTGTGCTCGACCGCGAGGGCGGGCTGTTGTGCACGCTGGACGTCATTGAGGACCTGAGCGCCCTCAAGGAGCTGGAGGCGCGGCTTACGCGCACGGCCGGGCCCGGCGCCATCGTGGGCCGCTGCTCGGCCATGGAGCATCTGCTGCGCATTTTGCCAGCCGTGGCCGCCAGCGACGCCACCGTGCTGCTCACCGGCGAATCCGGCACAGGCAAGGACCTGCTGGCCGAGGCCCTGCACCGCGCCAGCCCGCGCGCGCGGGAAAGTTTTGTCCGCGTGAACGCCACCCCCATGCCCGAGGCTTTGCTCGACATGGAGCTCTTCGGCCAGGCGGGCTGCGGCCCCGATGCCAACGCGCCCCGACCCGGCAAGTTCCAGCTGGCCCAAAACGGCACCATCTATCTTTCCGAAATCGCCGACATGCCCCTGGCCCAGCAGGGCCGGCTCTTGCGCCTGCTGGACGAAAAGGCCGTGACGCCCGCCGGGGGCGAACGCCCCATGCGCCTTAACGTGCGCGTGGTGGCCGCCACCGGCCGCGATCCGGAGGCGCTCGTCAAGGCCGGGCTGCTGCGCGACGATTTGTTCCACCGTCTGAACGCGGTGCGCCTGCACCTGCCCCCCGTGCGCGAGCGCGGCGAGGACGTGCAGTTCCTGCTGACCTATTTCCTCGGCATCTACGCCGCCAAATTCCGCAAGCAGATGCTCGGCTTCACGCCCGAGGCGCTCTCGCTGCTCTCGGCCTATGACTATCCCGGCAATGTGCGCGAGCTGCGCAATCTGGTCGAGTACGCGGTCATGGTCTGCCCCGGCGACATGATCGGCGTGGACCATCTTCCGCCGCATGTGCGTTATCAGCAGCCGGGCCAGGCTCCACAGGCGGAGCCCGCCGCAGAGGCCGCGCGCGCCAAGCACGCGCGCAGGCGGTAGGGGGAGCCATGGCCAAAAAAATTCTTGTGACCCTGTACCGCGACGAGGTGGCCCCGCGCTTCGACCTTGCGAGCGAGGTGCTGCTTGTCACCGTGGACGCGGAGGGCGGCGAGGTGCGCCGGCAGGAGCTTGTGCTGGCCCACGCCAGCGCCGATGATCTCTGCGACCTCATCCTCGACCGCGAGGTGGCCGTGGTCATCACCGGCGGCATGGAGGACGAGCACTACCACTACCTGCGCTGGAAGCGGCTCGACGTGCTGGACGGCGTGGCCGGCCTGGCCGAGGACGCGTTGGCCAGGCACCTGCGGGGAGAACTGGAGTCCGGGGATATTTTGTTCCCAAGGGGGCGGCATGAGTAGACTGGCTTCGCTTCTCAAGCATCCCCTGCGCGAGCTGCAAAGCGAGGTGGACGAGGTTGTTTCGCCCGGACGCTATACGCTGTTGCGACGCAAAATCATCTGCATCATGGTGGCGGCCTCCCTCATCCCGCTTTCCGTCATGGCGGTGCTGAACTATTATGAGCACCAGAACGCCATGGCGCGCGAGATACAAAATCCCCTGCGCGTGTTGGTGAACAAAACAAAGAACTCCTTTGAGCTGTTCCTGGCCGAGCGCACCAGCACGGTCAGCCTCATCGCCAGCGCCTACACCCACGCCGAGCTGGCCGACCAGAACAAGCTGGCGCGCATTTTCGCGGTCATGCAAAAGGAGTTCGAGGGCTTTGTGGACCTCGGGCTCATCGACGCCGACGGCAATCAGATCAACTACGTCGGGCCGTATTCGCTGAAAGGCAAGAACTACGCCGAGCAGCGCTGGTTCCAGGAAGTGCGCCTCAAGGGCAAGTACGTCAGCGACGTGTTCATGGGGTTCCGCAAGTTCCCCCATGTCATCATCGCCGTGCAGCACACCACGGAGGACGGGCGCACGTGGATTCTGCGCGCCACGCTGGATACCCGGCAGTTCGAGCGCATCATCGCCAGCATGAGCCTGGAGCCAGACGCCGACGCCTTTCTGGTGAACACCGAGGGGCTTTTGCAAACAAACTCCAACAATTACGGCAAGGTGTTGGAAAAGATGGCTCTGCCCCTGCCGCCGCAGACCTTTGAGCCCACGGTGCTCTTGACCACCGATCCCAAGGGACGCGAGATCTTTCTTTCCTACGCCTATTTCCCCGAGGCGGACTTCGTGCTTATGGCCGTTAAGCCCAAGGCCAGCGTGCTCAAGACCTGGTACACCGTGCGCGGCGACCTGCTTTTCGTGTTCTTGCTGGGCGTTGCCGCGGTGCTGCTTGCCGCCATGGGCGTCACCAACGCCCTCATCCGCCGCATGAAGGAGGCCGAGGACCGGCGCGAACTGGCCCTGCGCGAGGTGGAGCACTCGCAAAAACTGTCCAGCATCGGCCGGCTGGCCGCCGGCGTGGCCCATGAGGTCAACAACCCGCTGGCCATCATCAACGAAAAGACCGGGCTGATGAAGGACATTCTCACCATGCAGCAGACGGACTTCCCCAAGAAGGAAAAGCTGCTGGCCCAGGTGGAGAGCGTGCTGCGCGCGGTGGAGCGCTGCCGGGGCATCACCCACCGCATGCTCGGTTTCGCCCGGCGCATGGACGTGACCAGCGAGGAGCTGGATCTTGGCGAGCTCATCGCCGAGACGGCGAGCTTCCTCGCCAACGAGGCCATGCACCGCAAGGTGGAGGTCCGGCTGGACATCGATCCGGAGTTGCCGCGCATCGTTTCCGACCGCAGCCAACTGCAGCAGGTGTTCCTGAATCTCTTCAACAACGCGCTGGCCGCCGTGGCCGATGGCGGCCGCATTGAGGCCATCGCGCGGCCCAAGGACGACGGAGTGGTCGTCACCGTGCGCGACAACGGCTGCGGCATGAGCGAGGAGACCCTCAACCATATTTTCGAGCCGTTCTTCACCACCAAGAAGGGCACGGGCACGGGCCTGGGGCTCTCCATCACCTATGGCATCGTCAAGCGCCTTGGCGGCGAAATCGCCGTCGAGTCCACCCAGGGCGTCGGCTCCACGCTCACCATCACCTTGCCCAAGGGGCAGCGCGAGGCTTTAGCATGAACAAGCAAGACTGGAAGATCCTGCTCGTGGACGACGAGCACGAATTCATCACGACTCTGGCGGAGCGGCTGGAGCTGCGCGGCATAAACACCCGTGTGGTCTTTGACGGCGAGAGCGCGCTTTTGGCTGTGGCCGAGGACGAGCCGCAGGTCATGATCCTCGACGTGCTCATGCCCGGGATAAAGGGCCTGGAGGTGCTGGAGCGCGTGAAGCGCACCAACCCCAACGTGCAGGTGCTGCTGCTCACCGGTCACGGCAGCACGCGCGACGGCATAGAGGGCATGCGCCTGGGCGCCTTCGACTACATGATGAAGCCGCTGAACATCGATACGCTCATCGAGAAGATGGAGTCGGCCATCGATTACGCCGGCAAGGCCGCCAAGCTCGGCCAGTAAAGGGAGGCGTCCACCATGCGCGACGCGTTGTTCATGGGCCGCATGACGGCCCAGGCCACCCATGAGATGCAGAACATCCTGGCCACCATCCGCGAGTCCGCCGGGCTCATGGAGGACCTGCTCGCCATGGGCGGGGAGGGCTTCGCCCACGCGGAGCGTTTCAAAAAAGGGCTGGGCGTGCTGGCGGCGCAGGTGGAGCGCGGCATGACCCTTTCCGAGCAGCTGAACTACTGCGCCCACGCGCCGGAGGTTTGCCCGGCCGGAAGCGAGGTCAACGACGCCCTGCGGGCGCTGGCCGTGCTTTTCACGCGCATAGCGGCGCGGCATCGCGTGCGGCTGGCCTTTGCGCCGGGGCGCGCCGGGCTGCGCACCTCCTTGCGCGCGGTGGAGGTGATGGATCTGGCCGGCTTGGCGCTGGACTGCGCTCTGCCGCTGCTTGCGCGCGATGCCGAGCTTTGCCTGCGCGTGGTGGAGCAGGGCGGCTTGGCTGAGGCGCGCGTGGAAGGCGCGCCCTACGCGGAAATGACCGCCCAGCCGGTTTTCGCGGAGCTTTCCGCCCGGGCCGGGGCGTTGGGAGTGGGGCTGCGGCCCGGCCCGCAGGGCGCCGGCCTCGTGCTCGCGCTGCCCGCGCCGCGGGCGTGAGCCCTCTTGATTTCTGGATGAAGAGGAGTAGCATTCCAAGGTAGCAGCTTGACTTCACATTGGCCCCGGCGCGGAGTGCACGCCGCTGGACCGGGAGCAAGGAGGACACCATGCTCGGAATGCTTAAAAGACTTGAGGATGCCTTCGCCGGCGCGGCCTTTGCCGAGGCCGGCGAGCGGATGGCGGCCATGGAGATGGCCGGGGTGAGGGAGTGCGGCGCCACGGCGTCGGATATCTTTGCCGCGGTCGCCTTCGCCGAGGCCGGCTGTCCAGACACGGCCCTGGAGATGCTTGGCTGCGCGCCCCGCAGGCTCACGCCGCCCACCCAGGTCTGCGGATTCCTGGAATCCGTCGGTCTTGGCGGGGTGCATGTGGCCTACGGACTGGCGGAAGCCTAGCCGGGAACACGGCAACGGCTGGGGGGCCGGGAACACCGAGCCCCCCGGAACAGGGCGCGCCCCGCGCCCAAAACAAGGAGTGCACATGAGCAAGAAGATCAAGCTGCTGCTGGTCGACGACGAGGAGAATTTCGTCAACACCCTGGCCGAACGCATGAAGATGCGCGACATGGGCTCCGAGGTCGCCCACGACGGCGAGACCGCCCTGGAGATGGTCAAGGACGAGAAGCCGGACGTCATGGTGCTCGACCTGCGCATGCCCGGTATCGACGGCGTCGAAGTGCTGCGCAAGGTCAAAAAGGCCCACCCGGATGTGCAGGTCATTGTGCTCACCGGCCATGGCAGCGAGCAGGACCAGGAAGTCTGCATGCAGCTGGGCGCGTACGAGTACCACAAGAAGCCCGTTGACATCGACCGCTTGGTCAAGAGCATCAAGGGCGCTTACCGGCAGAAGATGGAGGACATGATGGTCGCCGCCACCTTCGCCGAGGCCAACGATCACGCCGACGCGGACAAGGTCATGAAGGAAAGCGACGACTAACCCCCGGGGGACGCATGAACGCCGTCCTCTTGGTGGATGACGAGCGCGACTTCGCCGATCTTCTTGCCGAGCGGCTTCAGGCGCGGGGCTTCACCGTCAGCACCGCCTATGATGGCGAGGACGCCCTGCGTCTGGCCGCGGGGATTGATGTCGACGTCGCCGTGCTTGACGTGAACCTGCCCGGCATGGACGGGCTGGCCGTGTTGCGCGAGCTGAAGAAGCTGAAGCCCCAGGCCGAGGCGCTCATGCTCACGGGCTCCAACGACCTGGCCACCGCCGTGGCCGGCATGAAGCTTGGGGCCTCGGACTATCTCGTCAAGCCTGTGCCCATTGACCGGCTGGCCGAGGCCATTTTGCGCGCGCAGAACCGCCGCCAGGAGCGCATGGAAGGCCTGCGCATGGCCGAAACGGCCAAAATGGCCGCTCTTGGGCGCATGGCCGAGGGCGTGGCCCACGAGATCAACAACCCCGTGAACACCATGGTCAATTTGGCCGGCTGGCTGGGCGACCTTGTGGACGAGCTGCGCGGGCGGCCCGGCTGCGGCGACGCTCCAGACGGGGCTGCCGCCGCGACCCTGGCTGAAATGGCACAGAGCGTGGCCAAAATGCGCGAGCACGGCCAGCGCTGCAAGGAGATCACCTCCAAGCTGTTGTGCCTGCGCCACAAGGACGAGCCGCGTGACGCGGAGACGCGCAAATCCGGCCTCTCCTGTTCGCCGGAGACGGCGCTGGACATCGGCGCGCTGCTGGGACGGCTGCTCGGCGAGCGCGGCCCGCGCATGAAGGCCTCCGGAGTGCGCCTGCACATGGACATCAAGTCCGGCCTGCCGCCCCTGTGCCTGCCCGCAGCAGGCCTGCCCGGCACAGACCTCTCCACGGCGCTGGGCAACATTCTCGACAACGCGCTGGACGCCATGCCCGAGGGTGGCGAGCTCACCATCCGCGCCAGCGATGGCGATCGCGAAACGCGCATCGCCATTGAGGACACGGGGCGTGGCATTTTGCCCGCGCACCTGCCGCGCGTGTTTGAGCCGTTCTTCTCCACAAAAGAGGTGGGGCAGGGCACCGGGCTCGGGCTGTCCGTCAGCTATGGCACGGTCAAGGCTCTCGGCGGCGATATCGACATCGCCAGCGAGCCCGGAAAGGGCGCGCGGGTGCTTGTCACGCTGCCCAGCTAGTCGCCGGGAGTATTGGGCCCGGCATTCGCCGGGGGGCATTCGCCGGGGGGCATTCGCCCGGGGGCGTTCGCCCGGCCTTCCTCGGCGGCATTCACCGTATCAACGGCAAAACTTCGTAGTTCTACGTGTTGGCCGCCTCGGGGTTTTCCCTTACCAAGAGGCTTTTACCGGAGGCCAACATGTCCCTGACATTCATGCCCCCTTCCCGCTCGGAACTGCTGCGGCTCATTGCGCCGTGCGGCCTGTATTGCGGCGGCTGTCTCGCCTTCACCGGCGGGGCCATACGCAACCACGCCCGCGCCCTGCGCGACCTGCTCGGTCCGAACTTCGAAGTATACGCCAAGCGCATGGAGGCCATGAACCCCGTGCTCTGCCACTACCAGGACTTCTCCGGCCTGCTGGAGTTTTTGTCCCTGGGCTCGTGCAAGGCTGCCGCGAGGGCGGCTGTCTGATGGGGAATTGCGGGGTGCGGGCCTGCGCCATCGAACGCGGGCAGGACTTTTGCGGTCTCTGTCCGGATTTCCCGTGCGTTGAGCCCGGCCTGCCCCAGGGCCTGATGGAGCGGTGGCGCAAAAACGGTGAGATCCTGCGCGACATCGGCCCGGCGGCGTACCTGGAGCTGGTGCGCCTGCGGCCGCGCTATCCTTGAGCCGCGCGCAGCCAAGGGCCGGCTTAGCGCCTGCGCGCCCCCGTGCCGTAGCCTTCAAACGCGTTGTCGTAGATGGCGTTGTCGCCGGGAAAGGTGAAATAGCCTTCCGGCGCCGTTTGCGGCAGCCCGGCGGCCAGCAGCTCGCTCACCGTGGCCGTGGCGTAGCCCCGACGCGCCAAAAGCGGCAGCAGCCGGCGCAGCACCTCGGCCGTGTCCTTGGGCACGGCGTTGGCGTGCAGCAGCACAATGGAGCCCGGCCGCACCGCCTCGGCGATGGCCTCGGCGCGGGCCTGCGCATTGCCCCGGCCACCTTCGCCCACCACATCCCACTGGATCACAGCGTAACCCAGGCCGTTGAGAAACGCCGCCACCTCCGCCCCGCCGCGCCCATAGGGCAGGCGAAAGAGCGTCATGGGTCCGCGATGCGAGGGCGGCAGGCCCTTGGCGGCCAGCCGGCGGTCCAGGTCGTCGCGCAAAAGCTCATACTGGCCGGCGGTCCAGTCTACCTGACGCTGGCGGAACTCCGCCGGGGCGACCTCCATGTTCGCGTGCGCCCAGGAGTGGTTGCCCAGCTCGAAGCGGCTGTCGGCCATGAGCTGTTCGGCGCGTTCCGGGTGGGAGCGCAGCCATTTGCCCCCGGCGAAAAAGGTCGCGCGGGCGTTGGCGCGGCGGAGCGCGTCCACCAGCCGGGCGTCGTAGCCGGTGATGTGGACCGTGCGCTCGCAAAGGTCGAAGGTGAGCGCCACGCGGCGGTCGCCCGCTGGGAGCTGCACGCGGCGGATGATGCCGCGGCGCTGCTCCGGCAGCGCGGGCAGGGGCTCCACAGGAGCGGTGCGCGCCGGCGCGGCCATGTCCGGCGCGGGCAGGTGGCGGATGCTGCGTTCGGCCCGCGCCTTGGTGCGATTGGCGGGCTGCGCCAGCTGGGCGGTGGTCCAGAGGTCCAGCGGATTTTTTGACCGGCCGGCCGCCGCCGCTGCGGCGCACAGGGCCGCAAGCAGCAGCAGCGGGACCGCCGCGAAAACGAAACGCTTGTTCATGGACGCGCTCCTTGCGCCCGGTGGGACGCGACAGATCCAGCCGGGCCCGCCTCGCCGCGCCGCCGGAATGCTGACGCGGCGGCGCGGGCGGGCACGGCGTGCGGCCGGGAGAGGGGGGCTAGTCGCCGACGGGGAAGGCCGGGCCGTTGAACTCGATGCTGAGGACCTCGTACTCCACGCGGCCGCGCGGCACGATGATGACGACCTCGTCGCCCTCGCTTTTGCCGAGCAAGGCCTGGCCCACCGGTGAGAGAATGGACACGCTGCCCTTGCAGAAGCCGGTTTCATCGGGGCCGAGCAGCGTATAGCGCTTCTGCTCGTTCGTCTCCACGTCCTCCAGCTCCACGGTGGCGCCAAAGCTGATCTTGTCGCCGCCAAGGGTTTTCATGTCGATGATGTTATATTTGTGCATGCGGCTTTCAATGAAGTTGATGCGCGCCTCCATCAGGCCCTGACGCTCGCGCGCGGCGTGGTAGCCGCCGTTTTCCTTGAGGTCGCCCTCCTCGCGGGCGATGCGGATGGCCTCGGAGACCTCGGGACGCTGCCTTTTGAGGTCGTCCAGCTCTTTCTTCATGAGCCTGTAGCCTTCATTGGAAATGGGGATGCTCGACATAGTGGACATGGTTTTCCGTTTCTCCTGTCATCGCGCGGGCAAAAGCACCGCGACCGGGTCTTGGACAAAACAACAGGAGGCCTGCGGGACCTCCCGCAGGCCGCCTGCAAATATGTTGGACACATAGAACAACAATGGCGCGGGGGTCAAGCCGACCCCATTCCGGGCGCCCTGGCCGGATTGGACCGTCTAGGGTTTGTGGCGTGTGCGCAGAAAGTCGAGCACCTTGCCCGCCAGCCCCACGCCCAGGCGCACGCCGGAAAGCGCACGCCGCGTGCGCGAGCCCAGGGCCAGCACCTCAAGGCGGATCACCTGCCGACGCAGGTCGGTCTGCATGGACAGACGGGCCTTGGACGCTTGCAGGCTTTCAAGTTCCGCGTCTAGAAACATGCCTTGTCCTTTTCCAGTTCAGCCAACGTTTGCGCGAACATGTGCCGCCGGCCGGAAAGGCGGCGCTTAAGCCCGGCGAAGGCCCATGCCGCCCCGCCGAAGAAGAGCGCGGCCAGCACGCCCATGCCCGCCTCGCGCCAGTCCACGGGGAGCAGCGCCAAAAGCGTAAGCACTGCCAGTATGAGCCCGAGCAGTGCGAAGACCACCCCGCAGCAGGCCAGAATCAGAATCTGCACCAGTCGGATTTTGTCCTCGCGCAGTTCCAGCCCCAGCAGCTCGACGCGGTCGCGCAGGGTCTGCGCCAGGGCCCCGGCAATGCGCCCCGTGGCGCCGCCAAGGTCCAGGTCGTCCAGAAGCGGGCTCATCTCGCGCCTACTTCCTGCCCATCAACCAGCCAAGCAGCAGCCCGATGACGAACGAGCCGCCAATGGCGTAGTAGGGCTTGTCGCGGATGACCTTGTCCGCGTCCTGCATGCGGTTGCGCAAGTGGCCCTCCAGCTCGCCGCACTTGACCTTGGCCACGGCGAGACGCTCCTCCAGCACGGCGCGCGCGGCGCGGGTGCGGTCGTCTATTTCGCCGGCGGTGGCCTCAATAAGCTTCTGGGCGTGGCCGATGACCTCGCGCAGTTCCTGGGCCATTTCCTCGCTGTGTGCGCTGTCCTTGAACATGAGGGCCTCCTTGGCGAAGGTTGTGGTGGGGGCGCTGTGTGTGAAAAGTCTGTCTGATAATCGCCCGGACCGGACGGGTCTGTCAAGGCTTGGCGCGGCCGCGGGGTAAATATTGCAGGGCTTAGCCTATGCCCGGCTCCGTGGTCCACGCGTAAATGGGTGTAAGGGGCTGGTAGCCCACAAGGTCGATGCGCATGGCGCAAATGGCCCCGAACATGGGCGGCAGCACCAGGTTGTTGACGAAGCTCCAGGGCTGCGCCGCCTTCCAGGTGCATGGCGGCCCAAGAAGGATGGAGCGCGTGCGCGCCGGGGTTTTGCCGGTGTGGATGAGGGCGAGGGCGCGCATTTCCGGCCAGGTGTGCCAGCGCGCGCCGCTGAGCAGGTGCCGGCGGTTCAGGGGCCAGCAGCAGCAGCGCGTCAGCCAGTAGGCCGAGTGCCGGTTCAAAAAGCCCACAAGCAAACCCTTGGCGGCCACGCGCGCGGCCTCGGCCAGCACGCGGCCCGGGTCATCGCAGAACTCCAGCACGGTCCAGAGCACGCAAAAGTCGAATTCCTTGTCGGCAAAGGGCAGGGCCTCGCCATCGCCCACGTAGAGTTCGGCCTGGGGGCCCAGGCGCTTGCGCGCGGCGGCTATCATCCCGGGTGACTTGTCCAGCCCGGCCACGTCGAAGCCGTCGTCGAAGAGGATGTGCTGGAACAGCCCGGTGCCGCAGCCTATCTCAAGCACGCGCTGGTTGCGGCGCGGCCACTCGGCCACAACGCTGTCCAACAGGCGTCGCTCCGCGCCAAGGGCGAAGCGGCCCTGCGGCGTGGCGAACCATTCCTCATACCGTGCGGCGTCCCAATCCATAGGCGGTCCGCCTGCCGCCTCCGGGGCCGTTGAGCCGGTCCCCGGGGGCGGCGGCAGCTTGGGCTATTTCTCGTTCAGGGCCTCATACACATGGCCGACCATGGCGTCGTTCGGCGCCAGCGTCTTGGCGCCCGGGGTCCACTTGGCCGGGCACACCTCGTTGGGATTTTTGATGAGATAGACGTTGGCCTCCAGCTTGCGCAGCAGCTCGTCGGCGTTTCTGCCCACGTTGTAGAAGTTCACCTCGCTGGACACAAGCACGCCTTCGGGATTGATGACGAAGGTGCCTCGCAGAGCGAGTCCGGTCTCCTGGTCCCACACGTCGAAGAAGCGCGAGACCGCGCCCGAGGGGTCGCCGGCCATGAGGAACTTGACGTCCTTGAGCAGACGTTCGCTGGTCTGCCAAGCCATGTGGGCGTATTTGGTGTCGGTGGAGACGCTGACGACCTCGGCCCCAAGCTTCTTGAGCTTGGCGTGCTGGACGGCCAGATCGGCCAGCTCCGTGGGGCACACGAAGGTGAAGTCCGCCGGATAGAACACGAGCACCAGCCATTTTTTCTTCTGCTGGATTTTTTCGGAATCCACAACGGTGAAGCCGCCCTCGGTGGGGTCGTAAGCCTCAAGCGTGAAATTCTTGATTTTCTGGCCAACCTTGGCGCATTCCATAAA
>MNUQ01000034.1 GCA_001871085.1 Desulfovibrionaceae bacterium CG1_02_65_16 | reverse complement strand
CCGACGAAGGCCAGGGCCTCTCGCGCCTCGCGCGCGGCATCGGCCGGCCTGAGGCCCAGGTTCAGCGGTCCGAAGGCCACGTCGTCGAGCACGGTGGGAAAGAGGATCTGATCGTCCGCGTGCTGGAGCAAAAAACCAACGCCGCTTCGTAATTCAAAGAAATCCGCCTCGGTGCGGGCAGGGCGGCCCTGGTAGAGCACCTCGCCGCCGGTGGCGGGAAGCAGGCCCATCATCACTGAAAGCAGGGTGGTTTTGCCGCAGCCATTGGGGCCGAAGAGCCCCACGCGTTCGCCTGCGGCAAGCGAAAAATCCACGCCGTCGAGCACCGGCAGTTGCGCCAGCGGATAGACGTAGCGCACTTGCCGCAGGGCCAGCAGCGGGTCTTCAGACATGCAGAACCTCCAGGGCGGAAAGGCAGATGGCGAAGATCGCCGCCGCCGTCAGCAGGGCGTATTCCCCCAGGCCCAGGCGGAAGCTCCGCAGGGTGCCGAAGCTGCCGTGAAAGCAGCGCAGCAGCATGGACCGGCGGGTCATTTCCGCCCGGCGCATGGCCCCGACAAGAACCATGGCGAGCAGCGAGGCCAGGGTCTTATACGTGTGCAGGCTGGTGCGCGGGGTGAATCCGCGCAGCTTGGCCGCCGTGAAGAGTCTGCGCTGCTCGTCGCCGATGACGTGGATGAACCGATAGGTGAAGAGAAAGAGAAACACAAGCTTTGGCGGCACGCGCAGGCGGTGCATGGCCTGCCCAAGGGAGGCCGCGTCCGAGGTGGCGATAAGGGCCAGGAACAGGCACATGATGGCGTTGGTCTTGAGCGTCACCAGCACCGCCAGCGCCAGCCCCTGGCGTGTCGCCGTGAGCGGGCCGAAAACGGCGGCTGTTTCGCCAGGGGTGCTGAAGGGCAAAAACACCCACAGAAAGGCCACAAAGCCGTTGACCGCGGCCAGACGCCGCAGCAGGGACCTTCCGGCGTGCGCGGGCAGCCCGGCCCAGACAAGGCAAACCGCTCCGGCCAGCAGCCCCAGCGCGGGACCGACCGGGCTGGGGCTTACCGCCAGAATGCAGGAAAGCGCGACCGCCGCGGTCAGCTTTGCGCGCGGGTCGGCCTTGTGCAGAAAGGACGAGCCTGTGGCGAACGGCTCGTCTATCACTTACCGGACCGGTCCTTGCGGCGGCTTGCGGCAAAGGCCATGATGCCGAACAGTCCGACGATGTAGCCGATGCCGCCCGCAACCTCTGTGGGGCTCACGCTTTTTTCGGAGGATTCAAGGAGCATGCGCTTCACGGGGGCGAGCTTGCTCTCCATGGTCTGGTCCACCGCCTGGGTCACAATACGCGTGAGCGCGGCCTCGTCGATGGCCGTCGCGGCGGGCGCGGCCTTCGTCTCAACACTCGCCGCCGCATTCGCCGCCGCCTTGGCAGGGGCGTTCGCCTTGTTCTTTGGGGCGGCCTTCTCTGCTGTTTTGGCCGGCGCATGTTCTGTGGGCTTGGCCTTGGCGGCGGCCGTGAGCGATGCGAACTCGGAGGCCTGGACGACCGTGTCGCCTTGATGGCCTTCGCCAGCCTTGAGCAGCAGCTTGAGGTCGTGGGCCGCGGCAACGGCCTTCGGCGGCACGGGAATGATCAGCGCGCCCTTTTCGTCCGTGGTGCCGGTGGCGAGCACCGCGCCGGTCTGGGCGTCGATGACGCTCACCACGCCATGGTTCACTTTGTCCTTTTTGGAGAAAAAACAGTCGGCGACGATATTGGCGCCGTCCACATAGGCGAAGATGTTGACCTTATGGGCGAACGCCTGGCTTGGGGCGGCCAGCAGGGCCAACAGCAGCAGGCAGGGGAGCAGGCGCAGCGTACGCATCAGCGTTCCTCCATGGCGCAGTCGCCGGAGCGACGGAATTGATTCGAGTACGTCGAGGTGAAGACGTCCGGCCGCACCTTGGTCAAATAGCCGACAATCAGCACCGTGAAGAAGCCTTCGGCGACCATGATGGGCAGATGGGCCACCGCCAGCACTTCCGCGGCGTGGATGAAACCCTCGTCGGTGAAGGCCAGCGCTGCGGAGGTGAAGATTGTGGCCAGCAGCACGGAGACCGACCCGCACAGGAAGGCGCCGATGACGCGGGACCGGCCGCCGCGCAGCATAAGCGGGCGGAAGAGCAGCGCGCAGATGACCGCCGGAGCGGCCATGTCGAAGGTGTTGACGCCAAGCACGGTGAATCCGCCGAACTGGAACAGGATGGCCTGAAGCAACAGGCCCACAAGAATGGCCGGGAAACTTGCCCAGCCGAGCACCGCGCCGAGCAGGCCGTTGAAGATGAGGTGGACGCTGGTGGGGCCGATGGGCACGTGGATCAGGGAGGCCACAAAAAATGCAGCGGAGAGGATGGCGACCGTCATGAGGTGGTCGTAGTCGAGCTTGCGCAGCCCCACGGCTGTTCCCGCAGCCGTCAGCACCGCCCCGGCCGCAAGGATGGGGGTGGAGAGCACCCCTTCGGAAATATGCATCGCCGCTCCAATGTGATGACGTTTTGCCGATGCCCGGGCGGAGCAGGCCTCCGCCCGGAAAAAGCATCAGCGGGAGGTGTTACTTTTTTACAACCTTGGGTGCAACAAATTCCATCCACAAAACGGCACCCATTTCAATCTTCTTGTCCTTGCCGTCGTGCTTGATGGTCTCCTTGGCGGTGGAAAGTCCGGCAAAGCCCCACCAGCCGGCCCAGGGCACGGCATAGCTGAACACGCCGCTCGCGTCGGTCTTGACCACCTGCGTGTTCATGCAGTCGAAGGGGGCGACGAACTTCTTGCCCACGTTGTTGTACTCAACCTCAATATCCGTATTGGGCGAGGGCTTGCCGTTCACCAGCAGCACGCCGCGGAACACGTTGCCCGCGTAATTGCCGAAGGGACGGGTCAGCGGCACGATCTCGGTCTTGAGGCCAATGGGTTCGTCCCAGCCGTCCTCCTCGCCAAAGGCCGGCACGATGACCTTGCTGATGTGCTGGATGTACTTGTCCTCGGCGGGCTCCCAGTAAGGAGCGGGCACCATGTAGAAGGAGTAGATGCCGGGCTTCTTGGGGGTGAAGGATGTTTTCCAGGCCTTGCGGTCCAGCTCCTTCGTCTCGGTGAGCGTGCCGAGCAGGCTGGTCTTTTTGCCCTCGGTCACAACGCCGAATTCAAGCGGCTTTTCCAGGTTCATGCCATTTTGTTCCATTGGATGCAAAAAAGCCAGCGTGAACGCGAGGTTGGAGTGCTCCTTCTCCTCGACGACGCTTTGCGAGGGCACGATGTATCCAAAGTGGGCCTGGGCCGTTTGGGCCAGAACGAGCACGAGCGCAAGACACAGCGCGATGCGTTTCATGGGCGGACTCCTCCAAGGTTTGCGCCGGCCAGCGGTGGCGCGGCCGCGTGTTTCGGGCGTTTTGCCATGTGCTTTTCAAATACATATACAGACATGGAGACGGATACGATTTTAGAATAATTTTATCAAGCCTATTTTCTATCTTTATGTTACTTAATTGGATACGAAACATGTGGAGGTGTTACCGGACGCGCCGGCTCGTGCGACGCTCCGTTGGGAAACGCTTTTGGGGGCCGAGGCAAGCCGGGTCGGCATGGCGGCGGAGCGGAGGCGGGAATTCTAGGCTGACCGATTGGGACCGGCGGTGCGGGGCGGGTGCGAGGTGTGCTCCCGCAGGGCGCGTATGCGCTGCTCGCGCAGAATCTCTCCGGAGCGTTCGCCCTGATTGCGGGCCTCTGGAGGCAGCGTTACGGCTACGACAACCGCCAGGTCCGCGCGCGCCATATCCGTGTGGTCAACGTCCGTATCGGCCGCGGCAAGACGGAACATCTCGCGCAGCACGCCCCGGCTTTTGAGGCGCGTGAGCAGGTCCACCCGCGTTGCGGGTCTGAGCTCGGGGTAGCGGCCGGCAATCATGTGCCAGCGCGCGGCGTCGGCGCCGGCCTGGATGAGCCGGGACGGCAGGCGCAGGCGCTCGCCCAGGGCCAGGGCCAGGGTCTCGCCGCGCATCTCGTGGCCTATGTGGCGTGGCAGCCTGTCCGACGGGGTGAGCGTTTTGCCCAGGTCGTGGCACAGGCCCATCCATACGGTCATGACGTCGCCGGAAAGTCGGTCCATGACACGCGCTGTGTGCTCCAGCACGCTGCTGTCGTGGTATTGCGCCGGCCCGGCGGGAACATTCGCCGCGTGCGCAAGCTCGGCGAACCAGGGCGGCAGACATCCGGTTTGACCAAGAACGCGCAGGAATTCGCCCGGACGTGTAGCGGCGAGCGCCTTCTGCGTCTCCAGCGCCACGCGCTCGGCATAGGGCTGGGCAAGCGCGCCTGTGGCGGCCACGGCCCGCATGTCAGCCAGCAACGCATCGGCCGCGCGGAAGCCCGGCAGCTCCGCGATGAAGCGGGCCGCGCGCAGCACGCGCAGGGGGTCGTCGCGCAGCGAGGCGGCGGAGGCCGGCCGCAGCAGACGCTGGGAAAGATCATCAAGGGCGCGCGGATGGCAGAAGAGCCGGCCGTCGTCGTCCAGCGCCAGGGCGTTCACGGTGAAATCACGCAGGAGCAGGTCGTCCTCCAGCGTTTGTGCGCGCGGAAAGGCGTATTCCTGACGATTGAGGATGAACACGGGAAAGGTTTTGCCAACGGGCTTGGCCGAGGGATGCGCGCGCAGGAAATCCTCGACAGTGGCGTCCAGCACAAGGTAATCCCTGTCCCGCACCGGCAACCCGAGGAGGATGTTCCGAACGGCTCCGCCGACGAGAAGTATGCGCATGGGCCTGCAATAGCAGGCTCCGCGCCGGATGAAAAGCCGCTTTTGCCCGGAGGGGGCCATGCCGCTGGAAGTATTGATAGTCGCAGACGGTCTGCCCGGCTCGGAAGGTGCGGCCTGCGCCGCGGGCGGGGCCGAGCCGGTCACGCCGGAGGGGCTGTCGGCCCTGCATCCATTGTGGGCGGCGGACATGGCCGCGTTGGGTTGCTTGCGCGAGGTGGCGGCCCCCGCGCCCCTTGGCCGCTGCTGGACGCCTGCCGCAGAGACTGGGGCGCATGCCCCAACAAGCGGAGCTGACGCCATTGCCGCGCCGTGCCGGCTGGTGCTGTGCGGGCCTTGCCGCAGCACCATGGATGTGGCGCGTGGGCTGGTGGAGGCGGGAACGCTCGTCCCCTGGAGCAGCGTGCTGACTCCCATGCAGACGGCCGGGCGCGGCCAGTTGCGGCGGGAGTGGGTGTCGCGCCCGGGCAACATGCTGGCCACGCTTGTCTGCCCGCCTGCGGCCGGGCTGTGGAACGACCTGCGGCCGTTGGTGCTGGGCTATTTGTTCGCCGAGGCCATGAGCGAGCTTGGACCCGCCGTGAGCGTGAAGTGGCCGAATGACCTTCTGTGCGACGACCACAAGGTGGCGGGCATGCTGATTGAAGAACGACCGGGGTGCATTCTCGCCGGAATTGGTGTGAATATGGCCTTTGCCCCCGCAGCGGAGCAAATGCGTGCGGATTTTAAGGTTTCCGCTGGAGAATTTCACCCGTCGAATGGCGCACTTGGCCCGCTTGGCCTTTGGCGCGCCCTTGTAAACCGGGTGAAAACGAGTTATTCATCTTTCCTTGAAGCTTTTTCTCCGAATGATTTCTTGACGATTTTCCGCTCCAGGCTGGCCTGGCAAGGGAGGCGTGTCCTCGTGCGGGAAGGCGCGAATGTCCGGTACGAGGCGGTCGTCAAGGGGGTTTCGGCGGAAGGGGGGCTTGTTTTGGACCACGCCGGCCGGGAGGTCGTCCTTCTGGCGGGCGACGTGATCCCGGTGTGAGCGGGGCTGGTCCGAACGGCATATGTATCGCAACCGCACAAGGGGGACCGATTTGGCCATGAGACCGAAGTCGTTCGAGCAGGTTTTGCAGGAAGTGAAGGGCAAGCCGATTCTGGTTGCCAACCGTGGCATCCCGGCTCGCCGCATCTGTCGCTCCATTACGGAGATGTTTCAGGCTGTAGCGGTTATGACCGCCACCGACGTGGACAAAACCTCGCCCGCCACCACCGGCGCCCACGAACTCCTGCTGTTGGGCGAAGACCCGCGCGCCTATCTCGAACTCGACCGCATCATTAAGATGGCCAAGGACCGCGGCATTGTCGCCATCCATCCAGGCTGGGGGTTCGGGTCCGAGGATGACTCCTTTCCTCGCAAATGCGAGGAGGCCGGCATCATTTTCATAGGCCCCAACCAGGGGCCTATGCGCCTGCTTGGCAACAAGGTCGCCGTGCGCAAGCTGGCCGAGGAGATCGGCGTGCCCGTGGTGCCCGGTTCGCCCGAGGCCGTCAGCATTCCCGAAGCGCGCAAGATAGCCAAGCAGATCGGCTTTCCCATCATGCTCAAGGCCGAGGGCGGCGGCGGCGGCCGCGGCATCTACGAGGTCTATGAGGAAAGCCAGCTGGAAAGCGCCTTCGCCAAGGCCTCGGCGCTGGCCAAGGCCAGCTTCGGCAACCCGCGCCTGTATGTGGAGAAGCTCTTAACCAGCGTGCGGCACATTGAATTTCAGACCGTTGCCGACATGTACGGCAACGTGTTCGTGTTCGACGAGCGCGACTGCACCGTGCAGCGCAACCACCAGAAGCTGGTGGAGATAACCCCTTCGCCCTGGCCCAAGTTCACGCCCGCGCTGCGCAAAGAGCTCAAGGGCTACGCCGAGAAGCTCATCAAGGCCGTGGGCTACCATTCCCTCGCCACGGTGGAGTTTTTGGTGGACAAGGACTGCCGCCCCTACCTCATTGAGGCGAACACCCGCCTGCAGGTGGAGCACGGCATCACCGAGTGCCGCTACGGCATCGACCTGGTGGAGGAGCAGATCGCCATCTCCTTCGGGTCCAAGCTGCGCATGAACGAGCAGAACACCAAGCCGTATCTGCACGCCATGCAGGTGCGCGTGAACTGCGAGGACCCGCAGGACGACTTCTCGCCCAACGCCGGGCTCATCACCAGCTATGTCTCCCCCGGCGGGCAGGGCGTGCGCATCGACTCCTGCATCTGCGCGGGCTACCGCTTCCCCTCCCGCTACGACTCCGCCGCCGCGCTTTTGATTACCTACGGCGGTTCGTGGGACAAGACCGTGATGCTTATGCGCCGCGCCTTGCGCGAGTATAAGATCAGCGGGCTCAAGACCACCATCAACTTCCACCGTGAGGTGATGAAGCACCCGGACTTCGTCGCCAGCGACTACGACACCAACTTTGTGCGCCTGCACAAAAAAGAGCTCATGGCCTACACGGACCAGGAGCCCGAACCGGTCCGCCTGGCGCGTCTTGTGGCCGAGATCAGCGCGCGGGGCTACAATCCCTTCGTCTCCCTTGGCGAATACCGCGGCCGGGCCGACAAGCGGCTTGGGCGCTTCCAGCTGGTGAAGGCCCCGGACTCCACCGACGCGGCCTTTGAGCCCCGCTTCAACCGCTCCATGAAGCGCGACGCCATCCTCGACGGCCTGCGCGAGGACCGGGCGAACGGCATCATCCACTTCACCGACACCACCACGCGCGACATTACGCAAAGCAACAGCGGCAACCGCTTCCGCCTTGCCGAAGACCGCATCATCGGCCCCTACCTGGACCGTTGCGGCTTCTTCAGCCTGGAGAACGGCGGCGGCGCGCACTTCCACGTGGCCATGCTGGCGAACATGACCTACCCCTTCACCGAGGCGAAGGAGTGGAATCTGTTCGCGCCCAACACGCTCAAGCAGATTCTCATCCGCTCCACCAACGTGCTTGGCTACAAGCCGCAGCCCAAGAACCTCATGCGGTTGACGGGCGAGATGATCTGCGAGCACTACGAGGTCATCCGCTGCTTTGACTTCCTGAACCATGTGGAGAACATGCGCCCCTTCGCGGAAGTGGTGCTGCACTCCGACAAGCACATCTTCGAGCCGGCGCTGTCCATGTCGTGGGCCAAGGGCTTCGACGTGCCGCACTACCTTGGCGTGACCGAGAACATTCTCGACATGTGCGCCAGCGTGATGGGCGCGAGCAAGAAAAAGGCCGCGCGCTCCATCATCCTCGGCCTCAAGGACATGGCCGGCGTGTGCCCGCCGCGCTTCATGCGCGAGCTCATCGCCGCGCTGGTCAAGAAATACCCGGAGCTGGTCATCCATAGCCACCGGCACTATACCGACGGGCTCTTTGTGCCCACCATGGGCGAAACGGCCAAGGCCGGCGCGCACATTCTGGACGTGGCCATCGGCTCCAGCGTGCGCTGGTACGGCCAGGGAGACGTGCTCTCCACCGCTGCCTACATCGAAGACGAGATGGGGCTCAAGACCCTGCTCGACAAGGACATGATCCGCACCACGAACTTCACGCTCAAGCAGATCATGCCCTACTACGACAAGTACTGCTCGCCCTACTTCCAGGGCATCGACCACGACGTGGTGCGCCACGGCATGCCTGGCGGCGCCACCTCGTCCTCGCAGGAAGGGGCCATGAAGCAGGGCTACATCCACCTGCTGCCCTACATGCTCAAGTTCCTGGCGGGCACCCGCAAGATCGTGCGCTACCACGACGTGACGCCCGGCTCGCAGATTACCTGGAACACCTCGTTTCTGGCCGTCACCGGCGCGTACAAGCGCGGCGGCGAGCGCGAGGTGCGCCGTTTGCTGAACGTGCTGGACATTGTGAACCTAGCGCCGGAGGGCGAGCTGACGGCGCTTGAGCGCGAGGCCCGGCTTGACCTCTACCGCGACAGCAACGACGCCTTCCGCAACCTGCTCTTGGGCAAGTACGGCCGGCTGCCGCTGGGCTTCCCGCCTGACTGGGTCTATCAGAGCGCCTTCGGCAACGACTGGAAGGTGGCGGTGCAAAGCCGCACGGAAGTCTCCCCGCTGGAGACGCTGCCGGATATGGATCTGAAGGCCGAGTCCGCCATTCTCGATGCGCGCCTGGGTCGAAAGGCCACGGACGAAGAGTTCGTGCTCTATCTCAACCATCCGGGCGACGCGCTCAAGACCATTGAGTTCGTGGAGGCCTACGGCGACGCCAACAACCTCCCGCTTGACGTCTGGTTCGAGGGATTGGAGAAGGGCGAGACCATGCTCTTCGAGGTCCACTGCGGCAAGCCGCACGTCATGCGCATCACCGAGATCAGCGACGTGGACGACAACGGCTTCATCTCCGTGCGCTATTCGGTGGACTCCGAGACCATGACCCACAAGGTCAAGGTTCGCGAGGCCTCCGGAAGCGAGCGCGACGCGCTGGAAATGGCCGATCCGAAGAACGCCTTCCATATCGCCTCGCCCAGCAATGGCGACCTCTGGGTCATGCACGTGCGCGCGGGCGACATGGTCAAGAAGGGTGAGGAGATCTGCAACATCTCCATCATGAAGCAGGAAAAGAGCGTGAACGCCCCTGTGGATGGCGTTGTGAAGCGCGTGCTGAAAAGCGCCAACTACCAGGAAGACAAGATCATGGTTCCGGTGAAGGAGGGCGAGTTGCTTGTGGAGCTTGGGCCCGCTCAGAAGGGCTGCCCCACCTGCAAGGCCCCGCTCGCCAGCGAGGACTTCCGCTTCTGCCCCGTGTGCGGACAGAAGATATAGCGTTGACGCCCCGAGCGCCCACTCCATTTGTATATACAAATGACGGCGCGCCACTGTGATTTTATAGGCGGTCAGGAGATTATGGGTCGAAAATTCTCGTCGGACGGCAAATGTCTGAGGTGATGGAAAGCCCCGCTCCTGGCCGCTTTTCTGCTCTTTTGGAAGCATTGTTGTATGTGCAATTGACGAAGGGGCGGCAAAAGAGGTATCGGTAAAAAGACAGCTGGTAGCGGTGCGTCCTGCTTTCTCGCCATGCGGTGAGCATGGGGGAAGGGGCGCGCCCGTGTCATGTCCTGAAAGTCCCTCAATCGACGCAAAGGGCCGCCCTCAAGCGGCGTCAACCAGGAGGAGAGCATGGCCAAGACCCACAAGGAACAGACCGCCAAGGCGGCCGGCGTTGACGCCGAAGCGAAACCGCAGGCCGCAGGCGCGACCGAGCTGACCAAGAAAATCGTCCTGAACGGCGCGAACATCGTGGCCATTGGCCCCGATGCCGAGCTGCTCGTGGGCGGAAAGAATTACAACACCGCCATCATCAGTCAGGTCCCCGGCATCCGCGCGCCGCAGTTCCGCGCCATCTCCTCCATCGCCTTCCACATGCTGCTCGACGAAACCAAGGTCAACGCCTCCCTTGTGCGCTCCATCGTGGACAAGGAATACTCCTCCACCGACTGGAATGACGACGAGGTTAACCGCGATTCCGATTTTCTGTGCAAGTTCACCCGCCGCATCGCCAAGCGCATCACCGTTGAGGCTGCCAAAGCCTCCGGAAACACCACCAAGCTGCGCACCTTTGTGAACAACGTGGTGGAGGGCTTCGCCACCAGCCCAGAGGGCATCGACCAGCTGCGCAAGCGTTCGGTCCTCGTGCAGGCCGCCATTCTTTCCGTTACGCCCCCGCAGGCCGTGGCGGACGCCGTGCGCACCGCCTACCTGGGCATTTGCGGCGAGGCCGGTCTGGAGAACGAGCCCGTGGCCGTGCGCTCCTCCGCCGCCGGTGAGGACAGCCGCAAAAAGGCCTTTGCCGGCCTGCAGGACACGTATCTGAACATTGTTGGCGAGGACCGTTGCGTGGAGGCCTACCACTGGGATTGTGCCAGCGCCTACAATCTGCGCAGCATGACCTATCGCCGCGAGGCCATCCTCGACGCCGTGAGCAAGGCCGAGGAGACCGGCGACGACTCCATCGCCGAGAACGCCAAGAAGGAATGGGCCATCGAGAACACCTCGCTCTCGGTGTGCATCATGCGCATGATCAATCCGCTCATCTCCGGCACGGCCTTCAGCGCCGACACGAGCACCGGCTGCCGTGGCACCGACCGCAACGACCTTGTGTCCATTGACGCGAGCTACGGCCTGGGAGAGGCGGTTGTGGGCGGCATGGTCACCCCGGACAAGTTCTACGTCTTCCAGCGCGACGACGGCTCCGAGGTCGTGGTGCGCTTCATGGGCTGCAAGGACAAGAAGATCGTCTACGACGAGGACGAGGGCGGCACCAAGGACGTCAAGGTCGACGAGAACGAGGTGTTCCGCTGGGCGCTTTCGCTGGCGCAGGCCGAGGAAGTGGCGAGAGGGGTTCGCAACATCTCCACCGCCTACGGCGGCATGATCATGGACACCGAGTTCTGCATCGATTCCTCCGACAGGCTGTGGTTCGTGCAGGCCCGCCCCGAGACCCGCTGGAACGAGGACTTCCACGTCCACCCGAACACCATTTTCATGCGCCGCAAGGAAGTTGACCCCAAGGCGCTCGCTGACGCCGAGTTGATTCTGGAGGGCAACGGCGCCTCGCGCGGGGCCGGGCAGGGCACGGTGAAGTTCCTGCGCTCCGCCCTGGAGCTCAACAAGGTCAACAAGGGCGACATTCTCGCGGCCGAGCGCACCGACCCGGACATGGTGCCCGGCATGCGCATCGCCAGCGCCATTCTGGCGGATGTCGGCGGCGACACCAGCCACGCCGCCATCACCTCCCGCGAACTCGGCATTCCGGCCGTCATCGGCCTGCAGCACCTGGAGGTCATTCGCTCCCTCGACGGCCAGGAGATCACGGTCGACGGCTCGCGCGGGCATGTGTACCGCGGCAGGCTGCCCCTGGTCGACGTTGGCGGCGAGATCGACGTGGCCGCCATTCCCGAGACCAAGGTCAAGGTCGGCCTCATCCTGGCCGACATCGGCCAGTCGCTGTTCCTTTCCCGCCTGCGCCGCGTGCCAGACTTTGAAGTGGGCCTTTTGCGCGCGGAGTTCATGCTCGGCAACATCAGCGTGCATCCGCTGGCCCTGGAGGCCTATGACCGCGGCGTGCTGGGCGCTCTGGTGGACGCCAAACTGCGCGAGATGGACAGCCAGCTCTCCAAGGTCATGAAGGAGCAGCTGGCCACCGGGCTCATCATCCTGCGCCTCAAGCTGCGCGAATACGTCGGCACCATCACCGGCCTGGGCAAGGAGCTGGCGCAGCTCTCCGAGCGGGAAGGCACCAAGGGCACCGACGAGGTGTTGGCCATTCACCGCCGCCTGCGCGAACTGGACAAGAAGCTCGACGAGCACATCGGGTTCGCCACCGACCGGTTGGAAACCCTCAAGACTTCCGTGTGCCTCAAGACGCACATCGCCGTCATCATGGGCTACAACGACGTGCTCGACGGCACCTGCGAGAACTACGCCGAGGCGCAGAAGACCAAGCAGGACCACGAGCGCGAGATTGAGAAGATCTACGCCCGCGTGAAGGACGACCCCGAGGTGGTGGACGTGCTGGCGCGCATTACCGCCCTGCGCGAGGAAGTGGCTCGCAAGATGGGGCTCAAGAGCGAGATCGACATGGTAAGCACCCTGCCGGAGCGCATCCGCAAGCTGCTGGAGTCGAGAGGCTTCCGCACCGGCAAGGAACACTACATCCAGACCCTCGCCCAGGGCTTGGCTCTGTTCGCCATGGCCTTCTACGGCAAGAACATTATTTACCGCACCACGGACTTCAAGAGCAACGAGTACCGCAACCTGCTGGGCGGCCTGCTCTTTGAGCTGCATGAGGACAACCCCATGTTGGGCTACCGCGGCGTCTCCCGCAACATCCACGACTGGGAGCTCGAAGCCTTCAAGCTGGCGCGCGGCATCTTCGGCGGCAAGAATCTGCAAATCATGCTGCCCTTTGTGCGCACCCTTGAAGAGGCGCGCAGCATGAAGCGCTATCTCAAGAGCGTGCACAACATCGAATCCGGCAAGGATGGCATGAAGGTCATCCTTATGGCCGAGATTCCGAGCAACGCCATCCTCTGCAAGGAGTTCATTCGCGAGGTTGACGGCTTCTCCATCGGCTCCAACGACATGACGCAGATGGTGCTCGCCACCGACCGCGACAACCCGCGCCTGCAGCACATTTACGACGAAGAGGACCCGGCTGTTGTGTGGACCATCCTGGCGACCATCTTCGCCGGGCAGAAGTACTGCAAGAAGGTTGGCTTCTGCGGCCAGGGCGTCTCCAACTCCGAGATTCTGCGCGGGCTGGTGGCCATCGCCGGCATCGACTCCGCTTCCGTGGTGCCCGACACCTACCGGAAGACCAAGGTGCAGATCGCCGAGGTGGAGGCGTTGAACCTTCCGGTCTCTCAGCTGGGCGAGTGGCTGCGCGAGCAGCACTTCAACCGTTTGGAGATTCTGCTGGAGGAGAACGGCTACGGCCACATCCTCAAGCGTTACAAGACCGCCGAGGATTTGATGGAATGGTATGAGGGCGAGCTGGACCGCTTCAGCGAGCAGCTGCGCGAGAACATCGAGAATCCCAAGGAGGCCTTCTACCGTCAGGAAATGGAGCACTTCCGCGCCATTTTCCACAAGCCGGTGATCTACTCCAGCTGGGATTGGACCTTCACGGTTGAGGATGCCATGCACCACGCGGGTTTCGCCACCTACGAGGAGCAGGCCGAGGCGCTGGCCGTGAAGCGCAGCAAGAAGTGGTAGAGGGCGAACGCCCGCAACCGTGAACCTTTGGCGGCGGCTCGGACTTCCGGGCCGCCGCTTTGTTGTTGAAAAGGAGCCGCCCATGCGCCACGCCGCAATCGCCCTGCTTTTGTTTGTCACCCTTGGAGCCTGCGCCCCCGCCATGAACCGCGAGCAGGTTGCGCAGGTCCTGCGTGACAACCCGCAGCTGGTGTTCGACGCCATCAAGCGCGACAAGCCCCAGCTGCTTGATGTTCTCGACCAGGCGGCGCAGGAGCGCGAGTCCGCCGAGCGCAAGACCGAGCTGGAGCATGGGCTCGCCAACCGGGTAGCCCCCGCCATTGATCCTGCGCGCCCCTTTCTGGGAGCGGTTGGCGCGCCAGTGACCATTGTGGAGTATTCCGACTTTTTGTGCGGCTACTGCGCCCAGGGCTCCCTGACCATACAGGAGCTCATGCGCCGGCACCCCGGCCGCATCCGGCTGTTCTTCAAGCATTTTCCGGCCCATCCTGGGTCTCTTGAGCCCGCCACCATGTTTGAGGCGCTGGGCATGCAGAACAAGGCGGCGGCCTGGCGTTTCGCCGAGCTGGCCTTCGCCAACCAGCAGGCTTTGGCCGATGGCTCCGGCAAAGGATTGGCGGCCGTGCTCGCGGGCGTTGCCGGCCCGGAAAAGATCGATGCGGCCAAGCTCAGGGCCGACATGGCCAGTCCGGTCATGCGCGCGCGCATAGAGGGCGATGTGGCCGAGGCCGGGCGCTTTGGCGTGGCAGGCACGCCGACCTTCGTCGTCAACGGGGTGGTGGTGCGCGGCGCGCAGTCTTTGGAGGAGTTTGAGTCGCTTCTTGATGCCGTGACGCCGAAGGCCGCACCAGCAGACACGACCGCACCAGCAGACACGGCGGCGCCAGCAACGGCGGCCAAGCCGGTCGGCTCCGCTGGCGGCAAATAGGGCTAGTCGAAGGCCGGGCGTCGCAGTTCGGCGTCAATCTGGTCGGCGTCGGCCGCGTTGTAGCGCACCAGATTGCGCAGATGCATGAAGCTCTGTTCGTCCATGGGCAGAAAGTCCATGGCCACTCCGGTGGCGTCGCTGCGGATGACTTGGCATTCGATTTGGATGACGGCGTCCTTGGCGAGCGTAATGCGCACCACGCCCGTGTCTCCGGCCGTGATGCCCGCTTGGGGCGCGGCGAGCAGCCCTTTGAGGCTGATGTTGCGGACAAGCATCTGCACGGCTGGTCCGGCGCCGGGAGTGAAGCTGGCGGCCAAATGCATGTCTACCCTGCTGCGGCGGCGGCGATTGGCGTCCATCTGGCTCCCCCGTGGGCTTCGGGTATGGCGCGCCTGGAGCGCGCCGTTGATGGAACTTCCTGTATATGGCGGTTGGCGCAGTTGGCGTCAAGCCCTGGCGGCGCGCAGGGTGCGCAGGTTGGGCAGGATGATGCCGGCCAGAATGAGCGCCATGCCGCCCATCTGTATGGCCACTACGTCCTCGCCGAGCAGCAGGGCTGATGCCAGCACAGTGGTGATGGGCTCGATGGTGGAGCAGATGGAGGCGCGCGCGCTGCCGATGAGCTCCACTGAGCGGTACAGCAGCGTTATGGCCAGCGCCGTGGGCACCAGCCCCAGCGCAAGGGTGAGCAGCTTGCCTGAGGCGTCGAGCCGGAGGAATCCCACGGGGGGGCACGCCACGGTGTACACCACCGCGGCCGCAAGCACGCAGTAGAACGAGATGGTGCGCGGGTTCTCGCCGCGCAGCAGCACCTCAAGAAAAATCAGATACACGGAGAAGATGAGCATGGAGACGGTGGCCAGCGCAAGACCCGTTTGGCTTATGCTGCGCAGGAAGGCGTCGTAGAACACCAGACCGCAGCCGGCCACCAGCAGCGCGAGCGAAAAGGCAACCACGCGGTCCAGGCGCGTCTTGAAAATAAGCGCCGAGAGCAGCGTCACCGCAACGGGGTAAAAATAGAGAATCAGCGAGGTGGTGGCCGCAGGGATGAATTGCAGCGAGCTCATGAAGGTGATGCTTTGCACGGGGTAAAGCACCACGCCCAGGAATACGGCCTTGAGCAGGGTCTTGGGGCCTGCGCGCAGCACCTTCCTGTCCATGATGCCAAACCAGCCGAGCAAAAGCAGCGCGCCAATGCCGAATCGGTACTGCAATATCTCGCCAGTGGCGAAACCATGGGCATAGGACAGCTTGCCAAAGACGGCCAGCATTCCAAAACACACCGCCGAGCACAGGGCGTACACAATTCCGGCAATCGATCCCACCAACGCCTCCACCACGATTTTCGCGTGCCACGTGGCTACGTCAAAACCGATGAGCGGGCAAGGTGTTGCGTGTTTACTGCTCCGTGCTGAAGGTGTAGGTGAGGACCAGCGGAGCGTTTTCCCCCGTGGGCGGCACGTCGATGGCGAACTCCAGCACCCCGGCCGAAGGCTTGGTCCATTTGGCCGAAGCCTGCTCCACCTTCCATTTGCCGGGGATTTGCTCCTGCAAAACGATGCGCTGGGCGCGCTTCTTGCCATTGGTGATGCGCAGCTCCCAGGCTCCGCGCCAGCTGGAGTTGCCGGTCTTTTCCATTACTGTGGCCACGCGCTCCACGTTCAGGTCAAAGGCCGAGCCGACGGTGACCTCGGCCGATGCGCCCTCGGGAACGCGGTCCAGCTGCGTCTCGCCCACCAGGCGTCGCGCGTCGCTGTTCGCCTCGAATACGCGCAGCGGGCCGCGCGGCAGGGCAAGGCCTAAACCCCGGGCCTTGGTGTTCCGAAAAGAGAGGACGATGTCCAGCTTCTCCTGCGTGGGGCCGGTCTCACGGCCCATGGTGAGCGCGGAGGCGCGGCCCAGGAGCTTGCGCGACACGGGAATCGCCGCGCTGTCAAAGAGCGGGGCTTGCAGCGTTTGCTGGTCGGCCAGGCTTACGGGCCGCTTGAGCGTGTAAACGTGATGCTCGAACACCGCCTCGCCCTCGGCGTTGGCGGCGGAGGATTTCATGAGCATGTCGCCGGCCATGAACGCGCGCGCGGCCACCGGTCTGGCGCTGCGGGTTTCACCCGCGAGCAGCTCAACCCCGGCCTGATCAAAGCTCTTGCCGCAGTGGTTGGTTAGCACCACCCAGCCGTCCAGCACGCCGTTGTCTCCCGCTTTGTTCAGGGTCAGCGCATAGTCCATGCGCCAGGAGAGTTCACGCGCGAGGTAGGAGAGCTCGACGTTCTGCCGTGTCGGGCCGGCGTTGACCACCGAGGCGGCGGCGGCCGGCCGGGCCGCGAGCCCCTGGGGCAGCTCCGGGTAGATGATGGCCTCGACCGGGCCGGAGTAGACGCTTCCGTCGACCAGCAGCAGTGGCGGTTCGCTGGCGGAGAGCACCAGCGCCTGCTTTTGCGCGCGGCCGTCGCGGGACTTGCCGTCCGGCAGCACCACGCCGACCTGCCGGCCTACAAAACGCCGCAGCAGGGCGGCCGGATTCAGCGTCTCGTCGCTCACGGCGAGGCTGCGCACGCTCAGCCCGGTTGGCGCGGTTTTGGAGCGCAGGCGCAGGGTGGATGCGTCAATGGTGGCGGGGAGCCCCGGCAGGGCGAGTTCGCCGGATCCTTTGGGCAGAGTGACGGCCCTGGCCTCGGTGACGAACGCCTGTCCGTCCTGCCGCACCAGAAGGCGGGTGGCCGCTGCGCTCGCGCCGTCCATATCTTTTGCATGGGCCAGGACGGCCGGTCCCAGAACCGGGCTGCCGGGAAGCAGGCTGAGGGCGAGCAGGGCGATGGCGAAAGGTTTCATGGTGTGCCTCCGGTGCGTGCGCGCAGGTTGAATAGGTGACTTTTGGGTGTGTATCAGGTTTCGCCGTGGTGTCGAGGCCGAAATATGGGTAGTAGAGAACATCTAGACTATCTTTAACAAAATGATTTCCAAAAGGAATTAATAATTTCATAAGAAGGCTTTACAAAAGGGCGTATCTTGATTCAATAATCATTTTCGGCTGCGGCGCAACCTGCGAGAGCGGTCCGGCCCGGAACAGGGACTACGCAATTCATCCGAGCCCCCCAGGAGTAGAATACTGTATGTTTGCGATCATCGGCATCTTTGTGGTTCTGGGTTGCGTCATCGGCGGCTTCCTTCTGGAAGGCGGGCCGCTGGGGGTGCTCATGCAGCCCATCGAACTGCTCATCATTGGCGGCGCGGCCGTCGGTTCGTTTTTCATCGCCTCGCCCAAAAGCGTCATCTTCGGCACCATGAAGAAGGCCTTCCGGGTCTTCACCGCATCGGAGGCGAGCAAGCAGACGTACCTCGACATCCTGGGCGTGCTCTACACGTTGATGAACATGGCCCGGCGTGACGGCATCGTATCCATTGAGCAGCACGTGAACAAGCCCGATGGCAGCGCCGTGTTCACCAAGTATCCGGCGATTCTCAAAAATCATGAAGTGCTCGATTTCATCTGCGATAATTTCAAGGTGTTGCTCGCCGGCAACATTGAACCCTATCAGTTCGAGTCCGTCATGGACATCGACATGGCCGCCTCGCACAAGCACGAATCCAACACGCCCAACGCCATCAACAAGGTGGCCGACTCGCTGCCCGGCCTGGGCATCGTGGCGGCCGTGCTCGGCATCGTGCTCACCATGGGCAAGATCAACGAGCCGCCCGAGGTGCTGGGCCACAGCGTTGGCGCGGCCCTTGTGGGCACCTTTCTGGGCATTCTGCTGTGCTACGGCTTTGCCGGCCCCATGGCCCAGAATCTGGAATATCAGGTTGGGGAAACGCATACCATGCTTGAGGTCGTCAAGGCCGGGCTGGTGGGCTTTTCCAGCGGGTTCCCCCCCATGCTTGCCGTGGAGGCGGCGCGGCGCGCCGTTGCCGGTCCCGTGCGACCCAGCTTTGAAGAGCTTGAAGGAGCCTTGAAGGGTGGCTAAAAGCAAGGGCAGCACCATCATCATCAAGAAGGTGGTCGGCGGCGGCCATGCGCCCCATCACGGCGGCAGTTGGAAGGTGGCCTACGCCGACTTCGTCACCGCCATGATGGCCTTCTTCCTGCTCATGTGGCTTATCGCCGCGCTAAAGCCGCAGCAGAAGGAGGCCTTCGTCGTCGCCTTCAAGGAGGGCAAGCCGCCCTCCAGCGATATGAAGCAGACCGTGTCCAACGCCATGTTCATCCCCAAGGACGCCAAGGTGGGCATTGCGGCCATGGATCTTTCCGAAAAGGACCGCATCAAGTACGAAGTGGCCATGATGGTCAAGGAGCTGCTGGCCCAGGAGAAAGAGCTGCAGGCCAATTCCGGCTTGAGCTCCGACAACGCCGGCGTGCTCATGCATGTGAATAACGCCGTCATGTTCGCGCCCAATTCCGCCGTGCTCAAACCCGGAGCAGCCGCGATACTCGACGGCGTCACCCACATTTTGCTGGCGCAGAAGGTCGATCTGGTTATCCGCGGCCACACGGACGACACGGAAACCGGCAACGGTCTGTACCCGTCCAAATGGGAGCTATCCGCCGCGCGCGCCGCCGCCGCGCTGCGCTATATCTTGGCCAAGGGCAATGGGGCCATTGCCGCAACGCGCATGCGCGCTGTTGGCTATGCCGACAGCCGGCCCCTTGTGCCGGCCATTAACGACGAGAACCGCGCCATCAACCGCCGCGTTGAATTCTATTACCACAGCCCGGATCAGGACGCCTGGTAGATGCGCGCTGGAAAGACGCCGCGCCCTTGCGGCACGAAAAAGACGCCCATCCGGTTTTCGGGTGGGCGTCATTTTTTCGGCGGCTCGGCTAGCAGGAGCGGAAGTTCAGATCCACCACAAGGTCGCGGTGTTCGTCGTGCCCCTGCACTCGGCCCTTTTTGAGGGCGTCGTACATGTGCAGGAAGACTTTGCCCGGCTCGCCCTTCTCGTCGGTGAGGTAGTAGGTGTGGCCGTTGGGCCGGTCATACTTGTTATTCACGTCGTCGCAGTCCACCGTGTACACATTTTTCGGCGTCAAGTGGAAGTGTTCCGGCCCGGTGTGCCCAAGCCGGCGCGAGGCGGAGTCGGCTCCGAGGACGCCCACGCTGCCGGCGCCCAGGATGCGGTCGTCCGCGGCATAGTAGACCACCACGTTTCGCGCGCTGTGGCACAGGAAACGTCCGTCGCGGTCGCTTTGCAGCGATTCGTTGAACACATCGGCCGCGACCATGAAGATGTTGCGCATCATGAGCGGCACTTGTCCCTTGCGGTGGTAGTTTGCCCAGCAGGAAAGGGCCTGCCGCAGCACGCGGTTGCCCATGGAATGGGCCAGAACATTCATGCGCTTCAGGCAGGGGGCGTCGGTGCCTTTCACCGATTCGCGCCAGACCAGAAATTTTTCCAGGGCGCGCGCAAAGGCCACGCCGCTGGCCTCCGCCGCAATCTGGTCCTCGTGGAAGTCGCGCATGGGGCTGTTGCCGTTGTCGCAGGGCCAAATGACCGGCACCACGTCCACAAGGCCACGGTCCTGGTTGTCGAAAAGTTTTTGCAGCTTTTCCGCCGTTGGAAATATGTCTTCCTCCGGCAGTTGCGCGGAGTCGTGCACGTAGAATAGAATCTGGCGGGCCACGGACTTGCGCATGGCCTTCATGAAATTGCCGCCGCCAAGCTCCACATAAGCCTTCTTGGCGTCGTCGCGCCAGCAGAAGAACACGGACTGTCCGGCCTCGTTGTTGTCCAGATCGAAGCTGACCTTGCGCATGTCAGTGGTTTTGTTGCCTTCCACAAAGGCCCTGTTGGTGATGAAGAACATGCTTGGCTCCTTTTGCGCGTCTCGGATGTCAATTTACCGTTTTCAGGCCATATCCCGAAGAGTTGCACTTGTCCAGAGCCCGCAAGGGCAGCGGGGAAAAGGGCAGAGGATTGCGTGCGCCTTGCGTTGGCCCTGCGGCCGGTGCTAGGCAAAATACAAAGGTTACCGCAAAGGAGGTCAGCCATGAAGAGACGCATAGCGATGGCGGCGTGCTGCTGTTTGTTTGTTCTTGGGAGGTGGACCTTGCCCGCCATGGGCCAGCAGGAGCTGCCGGGCGACTGCCAGGCGGCGATGAGCATCCGCAGCCCGCAGGGACAGGTGGATATGTTCACCCGCTGTCTGGAAAGCGGGCAAGTGAGCGGCAGCGCCAAGGCCACCACGCTGAAGCAGCGGGCTATTGCCTATATGCACCTTGGCCAGCACCAGCGCGCGGTGGACGATATTGACGAGGCCGTGCGCATCCGCCCGGGCGACGCCGACAACTACTATCTGCGGGGGGTGGCCCTGCGCGCCCTTGGCAAGCTCGACCGGGCCCTGGAGGACACCAATCGGGCAATCGGCATTGAACCCGACAATGCTGGCGCTTACGCCAACCGCGCATATATCTACAAGTCCCTGGGCAATGCCAGTCAGGCCAAGGCCGACGCCCAGCGTGCGCGTGAGCTGGATTCCAGCGTGAGGGTGCCGGCGTTTTAGCGCCTGCATGTTTCGTGTCATCAGGGGGGGGCTTGGTCAGGTGCTGACCGGCGGCAGTGAGCATTTTTGTCGCAGGGATTGAGTCGCAGCCCCCCTCCTGCCACAGGACAAAAAAACCCGCTTTCGCGGGGTCTTGTGGACTTTAACATTCTTGTCTAGACGGCGGAGTCAATCCAATACGCGCCATAACTTTCAGATAT
>MNUQ01000064.1:4589-8346 GCA_001871085.1 Desulfovibrionaceae bacterium CG1_02_65_16 | reverse complement strand
TCGAAGGAATCCCCGGCGAATTTGCGCAGGAACTCCTCGGCCATTTGGCTGCGCCCGCTGTTCTGGGTGCAGATGAACAGAACGCGTAATTTGTCCATGTCGACTACCTCGTGCTGACGTTGAGTTCGGTGCCCAGGCACATGAGCTGGCCCACGGCCCAGGGGCAATGTCCGCAGGGCACGCCCAGGCCCAGGCAGTCCCGCTCAAAGGGGGCGTCGCCCCGGATGTCGCTGCACAAACCCGTGGCGCAGTCGCCGCAGGGCGGAAACTCTCCCGCCCGGGCCTGATCCCTGAATACGCGGAATTCCGGCGCGCGCCAGATCTCGGCCAGCGGTGTTGCGCAAATGTTGCCGAATTGTATGGGATGGACACGCTTGGCCTCGCCGTAGAGGCTGCACGCGTAGCCGTGCCACAAGAATTGGCAGGGCGAGACGTTCCCCAGCCAGTCGATGCACGCGGCCCCGCCATCGACAAACGCGCAGCGGCGGTCCGCATCCGGCGCGGCCAGCCCGGGCAGGCGCAGATCCAGCCCGGCGGCGGCGGCCCGTTTGCCGGCCTGGGCGAAAAGTTCCGCCAGCTCATCCAGTTGCGCAAAGTCCGTGCGGGCCAGACGCTCCACATCAAGCCAGATGCCCCGGGCCTGCGCGTTCTGGCGCATTTCCCGCGCAAGGTCGAGCAGCTTCTCCTCGTCCGCGCTGCGGTTGTATTTCATGGCTATGCGGGCCAGCTCGCTGAAGCTGAAGCCCAGTGTATCGGCCTGCGGCTGGTAGTGCGCAAAAAACGCGATGGCCGCGCGGCTGCATGGATGGAACAGGGCTTCGGCCTCTTGGGCCGGGGCCACGGGCAGCATGTGGGTGACGAGCAGAAAATCGAGCCCAAGGGCGGCGGCCCAGTCCACCAGTCCCGGCAGCTCCGCCGCGTTGCTGCGCATGAGCACGAACTCCGCGCCCAGGCGCAGGCTCCGTCCGCATTCCCGCGCGGCGTTCCGCACCAGCGAAACGGCGCGGTCCACCGCTCCGCCCTGACCGGCGCCATGCCCAAAGGAGGCCGCCTCGCCGTCCACGGACAGGCAAAGCACGTCCAGCCCGGCGCGGACCAGCTCCCGCGCGCGCGCCGCATTGAGCAGCAGGCCGTTGGTCTGCAAGCCGCACCAGCCGTCCTTTGGCTGCAAGGCCTTGGCCCGTGCGATCATGCGCGGCAACTCCGGCTGCAGCAGCGGTTCGCCCGTGCCGTTCAGCACCACGGCTCCTGCGTGCGGCAGAGCGGGCTCCAGATGTTCAAACGTCGTCCAGGCCATGTGCCCCTCGCCGCCGCGCCAGCCCGGCGCGTTCTTCACGCACATGGGGCAGGTCAGGTTGCAGCGGGTTGTGGTTTCGACAAACAACGTGCGCGGGAAATCGCTCATATTTGGGGGAGGCCCTCGCCTATGGCTTGCAGGTTACGGCTTACAGATGACGTGGTACACGCCGCCCGGCGTCTCCACGGCATAGGGAAAATACGTGCGCTTGAGCCAAAGCGCCACGTTCACCAGTCCGATGAGCACCGGCACCTCCACCAGTGGACCGATGACCGCGGCGAAGGCCTGGCCGGAGTCGATGCCGAACACGGCCACGGCCACGGCGATTGCCAGCTCGAAGTTGTTGGAGGCGGCGGTGAAGCTGAGCGTGGCGGACTGCTCATAGGTGGCGCCCGCCTTCATGGAGAGCCAGAACGACGCCGCGAACATGGCCAGAAAGTAGATGAGCAGCGGCAGGGCGATGCGCAGCACGTCGAAGGGCAGTTGCACGATGTATTCGCCCTTGAGCGAGAACATGACCAGGATGGTGAAGAGCAGCGCGATGAGGGTCATGGGCCCGATCTTGGGCACGAAGACCTCCTCGTACCACTGCCGGCCCTTGAGCCTGAGCCCGATGACGCGGGAGAGAAGCCCGGCCAGGAAGGGGATGCCCAGGTAGATGAACACGCTCTGGGCGATTTGGCCCATGGAGATGCTGACCACCATGCCTTGCAGGCCCAGCCATTGGGGCAGAATGGTGATGAACGCCCAGGCGTAGACCGAGAAGAAGAGCACCTGGAAGATGGAGTTGAAGGCCACCAGACCGGCGCAGTACTCGCGGTCGCCTCCTGCGAGGTCGTTCCAGACGATGACCATGGCGATGCAGCGGGCCAGGCCGATGAGGATGAGCCCCACCATGTAGTCGTGGTGGCCGGATAAAAACATGACGGCGAGCACGAACATGAGCACCGGGCCGATGATCCAGTTCTGCACCAGGGAGAGCGCCAGCACGCGGCCGTTGCGGAACACCTTGCCCAGCTCCTCGTAACGCACCTTGGCCAGCGGCGGGTACATCATGAGGATGAGTCCAATGGCGATGGGAACGTTGGTCGTGCCGCTTTGGAAGCGGCCCATGAACTCGCGCACGCCGGGCCACATGTAGCCGCCCAGCACCCCGGTGAACATGGCGGCGAAAATCCACAGCGTCAGGTAGCGGTCAAGGAACGACAGGCGTTTGATGATGGACGTGCCCATGCTGTCTCCTTTGCGGTTGCCCGCGCAAATCGATTTGACCCTGATCCCCCTCGGCGTTTGCCTCGTCCGTGCGCTGGCCTAGGCGCGGTCGTCCCCGCCGCACCGCGTAGCCCCCTTTGCCAGGCAGGGGTTCTCCTCGCCAAGGTCTTCCACAAGGGCGCGCAGTCCGGCGTCATGGCCCAGCCACTGCGGCAGGTTGGCCAGCAGCGTGGCTACGCAGGTTCCGGCTTGTGCTCCGCCCGTTTCTGGCAGCCGGTAGTGCGTCCATATGCCCTCGCGCCGCGCCAGAATGAGCCCCGCGTCCACCAGGATTTTGAGGTGGCGCGAAACCGTGGGCTGCGCCAGGCCCAGGCGCGGCACCATCTCGCAGGCGCACAGTTCGCGTCGGGTCAGCATCAGCACAATGGCCACCCGGTTGGGATCGGACAGGGCCTTCATCACTTTCACGACGTTCTGCATGCGCACCTCAATTGTTACATGCAAATATAACTATAAGTGCGGGGCGTCAAGGACGCGGCCCGGCTAAGGGGCGGCTATTGCCCTGCGGCGGCTGTATTGAATGCGGAGATGTCCGGCAGGCGGTTGTCGTCGAGCAGGGCCACCCAGGCGTTCACCACATCGGGATCCCACTGGCTGCCGGCCCCTTCCAACAGCACCTGCTTCACCTGCGGCACGCTCATGGCCTCGTGGTAGGAGCGCACAGAGGTCAGGGCCTCAAAGCCGTCCACAACGCTGAGTATGCGCGCCATGAACGGGATGTCCGCCCCTTTGCAGCCCGTGGGGTAGCCCTGGCCGTTGACCCATTCGTGGTGGTGGTACACCAGGGGCACCACGGCCTGCAGGCTGGAGACGCGCGAGAGGATGTCGCGGCCGACCACGGGGTGGCGCTTCATCACCTCAAATTCCTGCGTTGTGAGGCTGCTTGGCTTGTTGAGGATGCCGTCGGGAATGCCGATTTTGCCGATGTCGTGCAGGATGCCGGCGGTGTGCAGCAGCTCCAGGTCCGGGCCGGTTATGCCGAGCGCCCGGCCCAGCAGCGCCGCGTAGCCGCCCACGCGTTCGGAGTGGCCGCGGGTATAGATGTCCTTGGCCTCCACGGCCTGCGCGTAGGAGGTGATGACCTCCGCGCTGATGCCCCGGAAGCGCTGGCGCGAGAGCAGGCTTTCCAGAAAAGGCGCGGTCTGGCCGGTGTAGACGTTGAGCAGCCGCAGATCCTCGCGCGCGTAT
>MNUQ01000064.1:0-4570 GCA_001871085.1 Desulfovibrionaceae bacterium CG1_02_65_16 | reverse complement strand
CAGCACCCCGTACACCCGGCGCATGCCCACAATGGGCGCCAGCGCGCCGGAGCCGAGGCGCACGCCCTCGCGCAGATCCTCGGCGCGTTTGCCCAGTTGCGGGCCCAGCACCATGGCCTCGCGCCGCTCCATGGTCAGGGCGGCCTTTTCCAGCAGCCAGCCTCGCGTGTGCGGGCATTGGCGGAAAGCCGGCCCCCACAGCAGCAGCGGCGTGGGAACACCGTCGTCGCCGGAGCAGCTGAAAAGCGCCATGGCGTCCGGGGCGAGCGTGCGCTTCACCTGGGTCAGCAGGGCCTTGAAAATTGCCGCGCTGTCCTTTTGGCCGCGCAGCCGCGCAGAAAAGGACTCCAGCTCGCGCACTTGCGCTCCGCGGTTGCGCAGGCGCGCCCCGCTGGCCAGCACCAGGTCGATCTTTTTGAACAGCTGGAGCATGTCGAAGGGTTTGAGCAGATAGTCGGAGGCTCCGAGCTTGAGGCAGTTCACCGCGCTTTCGATGGTGCCGTAGCCGGTGAGGAAGACCACCGCGGGGTTGAAGCCGCGCAGGGTGATCTCGTGCAGCATTTCCTCGCCGCCCATGCGGGGCATCTTGAGATCCGAGAGGACGAGATCCACCGCGTCGCGCTCAAGCACGCCAAGGGCTTCCTCGCCGTTGGCGGCGGTGAGCACGGCAAACCCGCGCATGTCCAACGCCTCGGCGTAGGCTTCGCGCAGGGCTGGTTCGTCCTCGACCACAAGAACGCGGCCCGCGTCGCGGGAGCGGGCTGCGATCTCCGGCTGCGTCACCCGTGTCTCCTCGTTGGATAGACATGTATTGAAGGCCACTGCGAACCCGGAGGCAAACGCCTGCGTCTCAACTACAGGATGAGCCGGACAGGCGCAAGCGTCTCCGCCGCACTTGTGCCGGGGCACTTGATTCTTCCCCCCTGTTCGCCGTAAGAAGCGCCATACGGATGAATTGGCGACGCGCAGCGCAAGGGGAGACGCGGATGACAGCGACAACGACCCATCGGGCGGGGAAAAACGCCGGAAAAGTCCGCGAGCTTCTCAAGCGGCTGGAATCGTTGCCCGCTCCGCCAGCCGTGGCCGCCCGCGTGTTGGAGTGGGTCACCCAGGCCGACCCGAACATCGCCGATATCTGCCAGATCATCGCAAGCGATCCCTCCCTCTCCCTCAAGGTGCTCAAGCTTGCCAACGTCCGCGTCCACGGCCTGCAGCGTGGCGACATGAAGATTGAGCGCGCGGCCTCCATGCTCGGCACCGCCACGCTCCGGCAGGTGCTGCTGGGCATCATCATCCGCGACACGCTCTTCCTGGAGCACAAGCGCGACGACCCGCAGCTTGCGCGTATTTGGCTGCACAGCCTGGCCTGCGCCACGGCGACGCAGCTGCTGGCCGGGAAGCTGGCCCCCAAGCTGGCGGAACCGGCTTTCTCGTGCGGACTGGCGCACGACTGCGGCAAGCTGGCCTTGCTGTGCGCCCTGCCCGAAGCGTATGAAGCCCTGCTTGAGCGCGCGCCGCTCTCCGGCCAGCCGCTGCACGCTCTGGAGGCCGAGGCCCTGGGCATGGACCACGCCGAGGCGGGCAAATGGCTCGCCCAGTCCTGGGGGCTGCCCGGACTTTTTGTCGACAGCGCCTGGCTGCATCACCAGCCGGAGGCCGTGCTGGAGGATTTGGACGAGCACGGGGGCATGCTCACCTTGCTGGCGCTGGGCGACATTCTGGCCCACGAGGTGCTGGCGGAGCCCCTGGACGCCTCGACCATGGCGCGCCGCAAGCATTTGCTCGACCGGGTGAACCTCTCCTTCCATCAGGTGGAGCAGCTCAAGGAGCGGGTGGCCGTGGGGCTGGCCGAGCGCCGCGAGTTCTTCAGCCTGGGCGGCGAGGACGCGGTGGCGACCTTCTGCGTTGCTTTGCAGCGCGCGGGGGGCCTGCTGGCGCGGATGAATCAGGAGCTGGAGGCCCGGCGCGCGGCGGACGCGCAGGTGAACAGCCTGCTCGCGGCCGTGGCCGGGGCGGGGCAGGTTCTGGCGCGCGCGAGAGAGACGGAGGACATGTTTGCGGCCGTTCGCTCCGCCCTGGATGGCGATTTCGGCATTGCGCAAGGCTGCGTCTACATTCTGGACGCTTTGGAAGCCGGAGAGGGCGATGACGGGCGGCTGTGCGGTCTGGCCTGGGGCGACGGGGCCGAGGAGGGCTTTTCCTGGGCACTGGATGCCGTGCCGGCGAATGCCGTGGGGGCGAATGCCGTGGGGGCGAATGCCGTGCAGGTGAATGCCGACCCGGCGAATGCCGTGCCGGCGAATGCCGTGGGGGCGGTGGCGGCCAGGTCCCCCGCGAAGGGCTCTGCCGGGAAAGCGGTCGGGGCGTCCGGCGTGGATACGCCCGGCGTGGATACGTCAGGGGACAGGCCGTCCGAGGCGTCGGCCGCCGCATCGCCGCTGCTGCCGTTCTTGCCGCTGCTGCGCATTCGCGCTGAGCACATTCGCGCGGAGCGCATTGCCGACACCAACGGCCAGCGTTTTTCCGACAGCGTCGGCGCTTTCGCCCAGCGTTTCGCCCGGTCGTTTCGCATTGTGCCGCTGGTACTTGACCATGCGGTTTTGGGCGAGCTGATTCTCGTCGAAACGGCTTGCCCGCCGGCCAGCGGGCAAGCCAGCGAGTCGGCCAGCGATTCGGTCGTCCAGGCGCAAACCCGCTGCCTGGAGCAACTGTGCGGCCTGCTCGCCGCCGCGCTGGAGCGCCGCCGCGCCGCCGCCAGCCTGGAGGCGCGCTCCGAGCGCCTGGGCGCGGCCATGCGCAAGATGCAGCAGATCAACCAAAAGCTCATCCAGGCCGAGCGGTTGGCCGCCGTGGGCCAGCTGGCCGCCGGGGCCGCCCACGAGATCAACAATCCGCTGGCCATCATCTATGCCCGCTTGCAGATCCTTGGCCTCAAGGAGACCAACGAGGCCCAGCGCGCGGCATTCCGGCAGATGGAGGAGCAGATCGGGCGCATCAGCGCCATTTTGACGCAGTTGATGGACTTCGCCCGGCCCACGCAGCCGCAGTTCGCCCCGGTCGACCTCAACGCGCTGCTCACGGGCTGCCTGTCCATGATGTCCGGCAATTTCGAGAAGCGCGGCGCCAAGGTCATCTGCGGCATGCAGGCGGACCTGCCGCCCGTTTGGGCCGACGCCAAGCTGCTGGAGCAGGTTTTTGTCAATCTCTTCATCAACGCCGAGCACGCCATGGAGGGCGGCGCCGGGGCGCTGGGCGTGCGCACGGCCTGGCGCGGCGGGCAGGGGCATGTGCGCGTGGATGTGGAGGACACCGGCTGTGGCATTGCTCCGGAGCATCTGGAAAGCATTTTCGATCCGTTCTTCACCACCAAAGAGGGCAAGGGCACGGGCCTGGGGCTTTCCACCAGCTACAGCATAATAAAGAGCCATCAGGGCGACATCCGCGTCACCAGCACACTGGGTAAGGGCACGCTCTTTCGGCTGAGCCTGCCCGTGGCCCCCGCAAGCGTCCCGGCCGGGGACCTGCGCCCGCGCAAAGGCGGCGCGGCCAAACGCTCCGGCGGCGACATTCTGGTGGTGGACGACGAGGTGCGCATTCAGGAGCTGCTGGTTGAGGCCCTGGAGATGCACGGTTATACGGCGGCCGCCTGTGGCGACGGCGAGGCGGCCTTGCAGCTGCTTAAAAAACGTCGCTTTAACCTCATGCTGCTCGATATCCGCATGCCCTCGCGCAGCGGGCTGTGGCTGCTGGCGGAAATCCGCCGCGCGGCCATCGCCATGCCGGTCATCGTCATTACCGGTCTGGCCACCAGCGAGGAGCGCAACCAAGCGCTGGAGCTGGGGGCCGTGCGCTGCTTCCAAAAGCCCTTCAAGGTGGACGAACTACTCGACGCGGTGGACGCCGCGCTGCGTACAGCTTCGCGAACCGCGTTGCGGCAGTAGGCACGCCGTGGTCAGCCAGCCTAAAATCATCGCCGTGGCCAGCGGCAAGGGCGGCGCGGGCAAGACCAACGTCACCCTGAATCTGGCGTGGGCTCTCTCGCGTCTGGGGCACCGCGTGTGCATCCTCGACGCCGACCTCGGACTCTCCAACGTCGACGTGCTGCTGGGCATTGTTCCGCAGCGCACCCTGGAGCAGGTGCTGTTCGAGCGATTGCCGCTGGAGCTGGCCATAACCCCGGTGGCCACGGGCATCGATCTGGTGCCGGGCTTCTCCGGCGTGGCGCGCATGGCCGAGCTGACCCGCGCCATGCGCACGCGCCTGGTGCGCGAATTCTCCGCCCTTTCCGGTTACGAGTATTTGCTGGTGGACAACTCGCCGGGCATTTCCCAGCAGGTGCTGGCCCTGTGCCTTTCGGCCCAGGAGCTGGTGGTGGTGGTCAACCCGGAGGTCACCTCGCTCACCGACGCCTACGCGCTCATCAAGGTGTTGCGCGGGCGCGGGCTTTCCTGGCCGCCGCTGGTGCTGGTGAACCGCGCGCCCAACGCGCAGGCCGCGGAGCTGGCCTTCCGGCGCATTCAGGCCACGGCGCAGAAGCATTTATCGCTCAACTGCGTCTCGCTCGGCCACT